>JAKBBG010000096.1 GCA_021826025.1 Pseudomonadota bacterium
TTGGGTTGCGGTTGAAGGGAGGCCAATGCTTCCCGCACCAGCGGGACGGTGATCATGGGCCGGTGGGTGGAAAGGGACCAGCGGTTGAGCTCCTGCATGAGCGCGAACAGGGAGCCGGTGTCGCGGGCCCAATGGGTCAGGATGTAGCGCCCGGCCTCGGGAGCGAGGCGCACGCCCATCTGGGCCGCGCGTGTTTCCAGCGCCGTGATTTTCTCCTGGTCTGCCAGGGCGTGCACCCTGAGCACCAGGCCCCAGCCCAAACGGGTGGCGAGGTCGGGCAGGAGGGCGAGCCGGCCCGGCGGACAGGGGCCTGTGGCAAGCAGTCGCCGTCCTTCCTCGCGCCGCTCGTTGTAACGGTGGAACAGGGAAACAGCCCCTTCCGGGGACAGGCGGTCCACGTCGTCCACCAGCAGGAGGGGGTGGGGGTCAGGGTCGAAGCGGGTCCCGGCGTTGCAGGCGACGTAGTGTTCCGGCGCCAGCGCCCGCAGCAGGTGGGTTTTGCCGGCACCGGACTCGCCCCAGAGGTAGACGATGCGTTCGCCTGCGCGTCCGGCAACCCAATGTTGCAGGGCCTGGATCACTTCCGCGTTGCGCCCTGTGACGAAATCCTCCAGCCGGGGCGGCTCGCCGGGGGCGATGTCAAGCACCAGCTGTCGCATCAGACAGGCCCGGCATCGCGGGAGAGAGAGCGGCGCAGGCGTCCCAGGGCCACCCGCAGCACGGCGGAAGCCGGAAGGGCGATGACGATGCCGAAAAACCCCAACAGCTTTCCGAAGGCCATCAGGGAGAAGATCACCACGACCGGGTGCAGGCCGATGCGCTCTCCCACCAGCCGCGGTGTTACGAGCGTCCCTTCCAGCACGTGCCCCAGCACGAAAACGCCCAGAACGGGCCAGGCGAGTTCCATTCCCGGCCCCTGGATCACGGCGGCCAGCAGACCGAGCATGAAGCCGGTGAACACGCCCACGTAGGGAATGAACACGAGCAGTCCGGTCAGGATGCCGATGGCCATGCCGGAATGCAGCCCCGTCAGGGAAAGGCCCAATCCGTAGTAGGCGGCCATGACGGCCATGACGAGCAGCTGGCCGCGCAGGAACTGGCCCAGCACGGCGTCGATTTCACGCGCGAACCCGGCCACAGCGTCGCGCCGGTCGGGAGGCACGGCGTCGAGTAGCTGGGCGAGCAGGCGCGACCAGTCCTTGAGCAGATAGAACAGCACCACGGGAACCAGCAGCAGCGACAGCAGGAGGCCGGCGATCCAGGCTCCGCCGGTGCCCGCCGAATGGGCGAGCTTTTGCAGGGCGGACTCGGTGGCGCCGAGATTCTGCTGCACCATGTCGCGCAACTGGTCCAGGTTGGGCGCGAAGTTGATGCCGAAAGACTGCTGCAGCATGGGGGCCGAACTGTCGCGCAGGCTGCCCAGCAGTCCCGGAAGTTTGGTCACCATCACGTTGAGTTCGTGGTAGAGCATGGGCAGAACCAGCACCCCGAAGGCGGCAACGGCGCCGATCAGGATCAGCAGCACCAGCAGGGCCGCGAGCGCCGGAGGCCACCAGGGGCGCGTCAGGAAGGACGCGAGCGGGTGGCAGACGTAGGCGAGCAGCGCGGCCAGGACGAAGGGCATGAGGATGGCCGAAAGCGCGTAGACCAGCGCTGCCACGACCGCGAAAGCGGCCAGGGTCCGGAAATTCGGGACGGAATCAGGGCGTGTTGCAGTCATTTGCGATAGAATTTGGGGCCTGTAAGGCTCGTTTACCCAATTTCGCATTTTAGCAGGTCGCATCCGCCTTGCCGGTGCGATCGTTCTGGAGAGTTCTCGTGCCCAACCTTTCCTCGACCGAAGGCGGTTTGTCCTATCGGGATGCCGGCGTCGACATCGATGCCGGCGATGCGCTGGTAGAGCGCATCAAACCCTTCGCCCAACGCACCCTGCGCCCGGAGGTGCTGGGCGGAATCGGCGGTTTTGCCGCGCTGGTGGAAATCGGCCAACGATTCCGGGAACCCGTGCTGGTGTCCGGCACCGACGGGGTGGGCACCAAGCTTCGGCTTGCTTTCGACCTGAAGCGGCACGATACGGTGGGCATCGACCTGGTGGCCATGAGCGTCAACGACATCCTGGTTCAGGGCGCCGAGCCCCTGTTTTTCCTGGATTATTTCGCCTGCGGCCGTCTCCACGTGGACACCGCGGCCACCGTGATCCAGGGCATCGCCCGCGGCTGCGAGCAGGCGGGCTGCGCCCTGATCGGCGGCGAGACGGCGGAAATGCCCGACATGTACCCGGACGGTGAATACGATCTGGCAGGCTTTGCCGTGGGCGTGGCGGAAAAATCGCGTCTGGTGGACGGGCGCGCGATTGCGGCCGGCGATGCGGTGATCGGGGTGGCGTCCAGCGGGCCCCACTCCAACGGGTTTTCCCTCATTCGCAAGATTCTCCGGCGCGCGCAGGCACCGCTCGACGGGCCGGTTTCGGGAGACCGTTCGGGGGCGACGCTCGCCGACCTGCTCATGGCCCCCACACGCATTTACGTGAAGCCTGTGCTGGCCCTGATGCAACAGGTGACGGTCAAGGGCATGGCCCACATCACAGGCGGAGGCCTGGTGGACAACCTGCCCCGGGTGCTGCCGGAGGGGCTCGCCGCCGTGCTGCGCGAAGACACCTGGCCGCGCCCGCCGGTTTTTTCCTGGCTGCAGCAGGCAGGCCAGGTGGCACGCGACGAAATGTTCCGGGTTTTCAACTGCGGCATCGGGTTCGTGCTGGTGGTGGCGCTCGAAGAACGCGACGCCGCCCTGTCCTTTCTGGCCGGGCAGGGGCTCGACGCCTGGGACATCGGGACCATCGTGCCCCGCGTCGCCCACGAGGCGCCCACCCGCGTGGTGTGACTGCCCATGGCGGCGCGCATCGTCATCCTGATTTCCGGACGCGGTTCCAACATGGCGGCGCTGCTTGCCGCACACCTGCCGCTGGTCGTGGCGGCCGTGATCAGCAACCGGCCGGAAGCCGAAGGGCTCGCGCTCGCAGCGGCGCAGGGCGTGGCCACCGAAGCGGTGGATCATCGGAGGTACCCCACGCGAGAGGCGTTCGATGACGCGCTTGCCGCGGCCATTGACCGGCATCAACCCCAACTCGTGGTGCTGGCGGGGTTCATGCGGATTTTCACCCCGGCATTCGTACAGCGTTATCGCGGGCGCCTCATCAACATCCACCCTTCGCTGTTGCCGGCATTCCAGGGCCTGCATACCCACCGCCGGGCCCTGGATGCCGGAGTGCGCATTCACGGCTGCACCGTGCATTTCGTGACGGAAGAACTCGACCATGGTCCCATTGTGGCGCAGGCGGCCGTGCCGGTACTGCCCGAGGACACGGAGGAGACCCTGGCCGCCCGCGTGTTGCGCAGCGAACACCGGATTTACCCCGAAGTCCTGCGTTGGTGGGCTGAAGGCCGCCTGAAACTGCAGGAGGACGGTCGGGTGTTGCTGGAACGCGCGGCTTTTCCCGATGCGGCCTTGCAGGTGCCCGGGTCGGGCGCATGAGGGGGAGCCGGCTCGTCGTCCTGCTGTGGGCCCTGCTGGGTGGCGCACCGGCCTGGGCCGG
>JAKBBG010000030.1 GCA_021826025.1 Pseudomonadota bacterium
GATGCATTCCGGAAAGGGCCAGCAGGGCGTCGCGCACGAACGTGTAAAAAGTCACCATGACCGCCACCGGGTTTCCCGGCAAACCGAAAAAATGGCTGTTGCCCAGATGGCCGTAGGCCAGCGGGCGGCCCGGCTTCATCGCGATTTTCCAGAACACGGCTTCTCCCAGGCGCGCGAGCAGGGGTTTGATGAAATCCGCTTCCCCCACGGAAACGCCGCCGCTGGTGATGACCACGTCGGCCATGCGGGAGGCCTCTTCGAAGGCGCTTTCGAGGGCCACGGGATGGTCGCGCACGACGCCCAGGTCCAGGCAGTCGAAACCCAGCGAGGTGAGCATGCCGTACAGGGTGTAGCGGTTGCTGTCGTAGACCTGGCCGGGCCCCAGCGGCTGGCCGATGGAGACCAGTTCATCGCCGGTGGAAAAGAAGGCGACGCGCAGGGGCCGGTAGACCAGCACTTCACCGATGCCGAGCGACGCGATCAGCCCCAGTTCCGCGGGGCGGATCTTCTGGCCCCGGCGCAGGGCCGGCATGCCTTTGACGAGGTCTTCGCCCGGGAGGCGGACATGCTGGCCGCGTTTTTGCCCCGGCGCGATCCGCACCTGATCCCCTTCGCGCTGGGCCTGTTCCTGCATGACCACCGTGTCGGCTTCGGCGGGCAGGGGCGCGCCGGTCATGATGCGGGCGGCTTCGCCGCGCTGCAGCGGTCGGCCCCCGGGGTGTCCGGCCAGCAGCGTTGCCGAAACGGAAAGGACCGTCTCGGCAGCGGCCGAGAGGTCGGCATGCCGGACCGCATAGCCGTCCATGGCGGAGTTGGCGTGGGAAGGCACGTCCACGGGGGAAAGCAGATCCTCCGCCAGGACCCGGTTGAGGGCCGAACGCACGGGGACGCGCAGGGTGCCTGCGACCGGCTTCAGGTAACGGGCGATGACCGCACGGGCCTGCGCGACGGTCATGGACTGGGGATCGTATTCGTCGGCGCAGCTTGCCAGCGGCGCGAATTCCTGGGTCTTCATGGCTGCGGTCCGAGCTGGAGCATCTCCGGCGTGTTGATGTTGGTGAAAGCCAGGGGTTCGTCGTCGAACGGGACGGCGATGTTCGGGCAGCGCGCATACCAGCGCAGAACCTTGCGGTCGCCGGAGCGCAGGTAATCGGACAGGCTCGAGACCAGTCTGGTCTTGATCAGGCTGAAAACCGGCTGGTCGCCGCCGGAAGTGACGACATAGGCGATGTCCACGTCGGCGGACGCAAGACCGTTATGCAGGCGGGCCACCAGGTCCAGGGGCAGCAGGGGCGCGTCACAGGGCACGACGGCCAGGAGATCGTGGGAGCCGTGGACCTGGCGCAAGGCCTGCTCGATTCCAGCCAGGGGCCCGGCATAGCCTTCCTCGGCGTCCGACAGCACGGGGTAGCCGTAGGCCTGGTATTGCGCCAGATGGCGGTTGGCGCTGACCAGCAGGGTGTCGACCTGGGGCAGGAAGCGCGTCATTACGGATTCGATCAGGGGGCGTCCCTGCCATTGGAGCAGGCCCTTGTCCTGCCCGCCCATGCGCAGACCCGCCCCTCCGGCCAGGATGCAGCCGGCGACGCTCATGGCATCCTTCCGGGATGGCGTGTGCTGGGGCAGTACATGGGGAAAACTCTTCCGTGGTGCATGCCCTACAGTATAATACCCGGTCAACAATCATGAAAATGACTTCACTGCTTTTAAAGGATGCGCTGGGACGGCCGTTGCGGGATTTGAGGATTTCCGTGACGGATCGGTGCAATTTTCGCTGCACCTATTGCATGCCCCGGGAAATCTTCGGCCCGGACCACGCCTTTCTGCCGCGCCCTGAACTGCTTTCCTTCGAGGAAGTGGCCCGCCTTGCGCGCCTTTTTCGCGACCTGGGCGTCAGCAAGATCCGCTTGACCGGCGGGGAACCGCTGCTGCGGAAACAGATCGAGTCGCTGGTGGCGCAACTGGCCGGCATCCCGGGTCTGGAATTGACCTTGACGACCAACGGCGCGCTGTTGGCCAGAAAGGCGCAGTCCCTGCGCGATGCCGGACTGCAGCGCCTCACGGTCAGCCTGGATGCGCTGGACGACCCGACCTTCATGCGCATGAACGACGCCGACTTTACGGTGGCGCAGGTGCTCGAAGGGATTGAGGCCGCCCGCCGCGCCGGCTTCGACTCCATCAAGGTCAACGCGGTGATCCAGCGGGGGGTCAACGAACATGCGGTGCTCGCGCTGGCGGAACATTTTCGCGGCAGCGGCGTGATCCTGCGTTTCATCGAATTCATGGATGTGGGCGCGACCAACGGCTGGCGCATGGACGACGTGGTGAGCGCATCGGAAATCCTCGCGCGGCTGCGGCAGCGTTGGGCCGTCGAACCGGTGGAGCCCAATTATCCCGGCGAAGTGGCCAACCGCTACCGTTACTGCGACGGCGCCGGCGAAATCGGGTTGATCACTTCGGTCACGCAGCCTTTCTGCCGCGGATGCACCCGCCTGCGCCTGTCCACGGACGGGCGGTTGTACACCTGCCTGTTTGCCACGGACGGCCTCGATCTCAAAACGCCGCTTCGCGCGGGCGCCGAAGACGGCGAACTGCTCCGCAGGGTGTCCGAACTCTGGCGGCACCGTACGGACCGCTATTCCGAAATCCGTTCCGAAGCCGGCCGAAGCGCGCGTAAAATCGAAATGTCCTATATCGGGGGCTGAAGCCCCTGACATGCCCTCGCCGGAGTTTCCATGTTTGGCCTCATGATGCACCGACCGTTGCTGGTCTCTTCCCTCATCGAGCATGCCGACCGCCACCATGGGGAGACGGAAGTCGTCTCGCGCGAGGCGGACGGATCGATCCATCGTTCCAGCTGGGCGGAAACCCACCGCAGGGCAAGGCAGCTTGCCAACGCGCTGCAGGAACTCGGCGTGAAGCCGGGCGACCGGGTCGGCACCCTCGGCTGGAACCACCACCGGCACCTGGAAGCCTATTACGCCATTTCGGGCATGGGAGCCGTCTGCCATACCATCAACCCGCGCCTGTTTCCGGAACAGATCGCCGGAATCGTCGCCCACGCGGAAGACCGGATCCTGCTGGCGGACCCCCAGTTTGTGCCGCTGCTCGAGTCGCTCGCGGACCGGATCGCTTGCCTGCGCCAGGTGATCGTGATGGGGCCCTTGCCCGGAAATGCCGAATCGGCTTTCCGGCTGATGGATTACGAGGCGTTGCTGAAGGGGGCTTCGGAGCGTTTCGACTGGCCCCAGCTGGACGAACGCAGCGCGGCTGCGCTGTGCTACACCTCCGGCACGACGGGAAAGCCCAAGGGCGTGCTCTACAGCCATCGCTCCACCTTGCTGCACGCCTGGGCCGTGGCGCTGCCCGACTCCCTGTCCTTTTCGGCGTGCGACGCCGCATTGCCGGTGGTCCCCCTGTTTCATGCCAACGCCTGGGGATTTCCGTACGCTGCCGCGCTGGCGGGCAGCAAGCTGGTGCTGCCCAATGCCCAGCTCGACGGGGCGAGCCTCTACGGGCTTCTGGAATCGGAGCGGGTGACGCTGACGGCCGGCGTGCCGACCGTGTGGAACCAGCTGATGCAGTATCTGCAGGCGGAAGGGCGAAAGCTGCATTACCTCAAGCGCCTGGGTGTCGGAGGGGCGGCCTGCCCCAAGCCCATCGTGAGCTATTTCGAGGACGTGCAGCAGGTCACCGTGCTTCCGGGCTGGGGCATGACCGAGACCAGCCCCGTGGCGGCGCTCACGCAGCCGAAAGCCCGGCAGGCCAGACTGAGGGGGGATGCGCGGCGGAAATGGCTCGGCCGTTCGGGGCGGGCGCCGTTCGGCGTGGACCTGGAAGTGGTCGATGAAGCGGACAATCCGGTGCCCCGCGACGGAACCACTTTCGGACATCTGCGCGTGCGCGGGCACTGGGTCTGCAGCGGCTACTACCGGGAAGAGGCGGATCCGCTGGTCGGCGGCTGGTTTCCCACCGGAGACGTGGCCGTGATGGACCGCGACGGCTTCATGCAAATCACCGACCGGGCCAAGGACATGATCAAAAGCGGGGGCGAATGGATCAGCTCCATCGAACTCGAACAGGTGGCGGCAAGCCATCCGGCCATCCTGGAAGCCGCCGTCATCGGCATGCCGCATCCCCACTGGGGAGAGCGGCCGCTGCTGCTTGCCGTCATGCGCCCGGGAGGGGAAACGAGCGCGGAAGCCCTGCGACGTTACCTTGAGCAGCGGGTGGCCAAGTGGTGGCTGCCCGACCGGATCGAGTTCGTGGAGTCCTTGCCGCATACGGCGACCGGAAAGTTGAATAAAGCCGCCCTGAGGTTGGAAAGGGGTCTATAATTCCGCCCTTCCCAGGGAGAACCCCATGAAATTCCGCTTTCCTGTCGTCATCATCGACGAGGATTTCCGCTCAGAAAACACCAGCGGGCTTGGCATTCGCGCCCTGGCCGACGCCATCGAAAAGGAAGGCCTTGAAGTGCTGGGCGTGACCAGCTTCGGGGACATGGCGTCCTTCGCCCAGCAGCAGAGCCGCGCCTCGACGTTCATCCTGTCCATCGACGACGAAGAGTTCGGAGGCGGGTCCCAGGACGAAATGGAAGCGGCGCTCAAGCATCTGCGTGCCTTCGTCCAGGAAATTCGCTGGCGCAACGCCGACATCCCCATTTTCCTGTACGGCGAAACCCGCACTTCGCGCCATATCCCCAACGACGTGCTGAAGGAACTGCACGGCTTCATCCACATGTTCGAAGACACTCCGGAGTTCGTGGCGCGTCACATCGCGCGTGAAGCCCGCGTGTACCTGGACTCCCTGGCGCCGCCTTTTTTCCGTGCGCTCACCCACTATGCTTCGGACGGGTCCTATTCGTGGCATTGCCCGGGCCATTCCGGCGGCGTGGCGTTCCTGAAAAGCCCCGTGGGCCAGATGTTTCACCAGTTCTTCGGGGAGAACATGCTGCGCGCCGATGTGTGCAACGCCGTGGACGAACTGGGCCAGCTGCTCGACCACACGGGGCCGGTCGCCGCGTCGGAGCGCAATGCCGCCCGCATTTTCAATGCCGACCACCTGTTCTTCGTGACCAACGGCACCTCCACTTCCAACAAGATCGTCTGGCATTCCACGGTGGCCTCCGGCGACGTGGTGGTGGTGGACCGCAACTGCCACAAGTCCGTGCTGCACGCCATCACGATGACCGGCGCGATCCCGGTTTTCCTGATGCCCACCCGCAACCACTACGGCATCATCGGGCCGATTCCCCTGGAGGAATTCCGCCCGGAGAACATCCGCCGCAAGATTGCCGCCAATCCCTTCGCGCAGGGCAACACCGCCCAGCCGAGGGTCCTCACGATCACCCAAAGCACCTATGACGGCATCATCTACAACGTGGAAACCATCAAGGGCATGCTGGACGGGGAAATCGACACGCTTCATTTCGACGAAGCCTGGCTTCCGCATGCGGCCTTCAGCGGCTTTTACAAGGACATGCACGCCATCGGGCGGGACCGCCCCGTCTGCAAGCAGTCCATGGTCATGTCCACCCAGTCCACGCACAAGCTGCTTGCCGGACTGAGCCAGGCCTCCCAGATCCTGATACAGGACAGCAAGACGAGAAAACTGGACCGGGACTGCTTCAACGAAGCCTACCTCATGCACACGTCGACCAGTCCGCAGTACGCCATCATCGCATCCTGCGACGTGGCCGCCGCCATGATGGAACCGCCCGGAGGCGCTGCGCTGGTGGAGGAGTCCATCAACGAGGCTCTGGATTTCCGTCGCGCCATGCGCAAGGTGGACGAAGAGTGGGGGGCGGACTGGTGGTTCAAGGTGTGGGGCCCGGAGTATCTGGCCGACGAGGGCATCGGAGACCGCGACGACTGGATGCTCAAGCCCGGGGAACGCTGGCACGGTTTCGGAAACCTGGCCCAGGGGTTCAACATGCTGGATCCCATCAAGGCCACGGTCATCACCCCCGGGCTGGACGTCGACGGCGATTTCCACGACATGGGGATCCCCGCCGCCGTCGTGACCAAATACCTGGCCGAGCACGGGGTCGTGGTGGAGAAGACGGGACTTTATTCCTTCTTCATCATGTTTACGATCGGCATCACCAAGGGACGCTGGAACACCCTGGTGACCGAGTTGCAGCAGTTCAAGGACGATTACGACAAGAACCAGCCGCTCTGGCGGGTGCTGCCGGACTTTGTCGCCAAATATCCGCGCTACGAAACCTGGAGCCTCAAGCAGCTGTGCGACCAGATTCACGAAGTGTACCGAAGCAACGACGTGGCCCGCCTGACCACCGAAATGTACCTCTCGGACATGGTGCCTGCCATGAAGCCCGCGGACGCGTTTGCGAAAATGGCCCATCGGGAAACGGAGCGGGTGGAGATCGACGACCTTGAAGGCCGCATCACTTCCGTGCTCCTCACGCCCTATCCCCCGGGCATCCCGCTGCTGATTCCGGGAGAGCGCTTCAACGCGACGATCGTGCGCTATCTCAAGTTCGCGCGCGCCTTCAACGAACGCTTCCCCGGGTTCGAGACGGACATCCACGGGCTGTCCCGCACGGGGCAGAACGGCGAGTCCCGCTTTTACGTGGATTGCGTCAAGCAGGATTAGAAACATTTTCTGACAGTCCCTGTGGCAGAATGGCTGTTTGCAACTCTCGCGGAAGGCGGGCGGCTCGTCTTCCGTTTTCTTGAATGATCGATACTCCCTGGCCTGCCGGTCCCTTCGAATTCGGCGAAGTCCTGCGCATCGCGATCGCCTTGCTGTGGGCGATCCTGTTCAGCGACGTCCTGCGCCGTTTTGTCCCCATTCCGCGCATCACCTGCTACGCGCTCGCCGGCCTCATGCTGGGGCCCCTGGGCTTGGGGTGGTTCGAGGTCCAGGACATGCCGCGCTTCCGGATGCTGATCGACCTCGCGCTCGCCTTGTTGTTGTTCGAACTGGGGGTCCAGGTCAACCTGCGCTGGCTGCGCACCAACCTGTGGGTGGTTGCCGGGAGCCTGCTGGAATCGGCCCTGGCGTTTGCAGCCGTTTTCGGCCTGCTGCTGGCGTTGCACATGGATGCGAAACTCGCTGCCGTGATTGCGGCGATCGCCATGGGCACATCGCCGGCCGTGGTGATGTGCGTCGCGGCGGAAACGCGGGCCCAGGGCCAGGTGACCCAGCGCATGCTGGTCCTGGCAGCCCTCAACACGGCATACGCCATCATCGCCTCCAAGCTCATCATCGGCGGGTTGCATGGCGCGTTCAAGGGGGATTGGCTGCTCGCCGTGATGCATCCCCTCTACCTGATTCTGGGATCCTTCGGCATCGGCACGGCGCTGGCGTTCGCCTTCAAGCTGTTGCGCCGGCGCTTCGATTTTTCCGACGAACAGGGCGGGGTGATCCTGTTTGCCCTCCTGCTGCTGACGCTGTCCGCCCTCGAGGCGCTGAACCTGCCGGTAGGGCTTGCCCCGCTGTTCGGCGGCGCCCTGGTGAAGTTCATCGACCCGCGCCCCCATCTCTGGCCGCGCTATTTCGGGACGGCCGGCGCCGTCCTGTTCACGCTCCTGTTCGTTTTGCCCGGCGCGGCCGTGACCTGGCATGACCTGGCTTCCGGTGCCGGAGTGGCTTTGGCGCTGCTGCTGGTGCGCGGCCTGGCCAAAGGATGCGGTGCCCTGACATTCGGCCCCGCGAGCGGCCTCAGCCTGCGCCAGTCGCTGGCGCTGGGCCTCGCGCTTTCGCCCATGGCCGCGCTGGCCTTGCTGCTGGTGCAGGACATCCGCCTGATCTATCCCGCGTTCGGGAACGAAGCGGCGGCGATCGTGTTTACCCTCATGACCGTGCTTGAACTTGCCGGATCGGTCGCAGTCCAGTGGGCCCTGCGCAGCGCCGGCGAAACCCGCGAAGGAGGGGCGTGATGGGGCTCGGCGCCTTTGCCCGTTCCGAGGCGCTGACCCTGGGCGTCGAACTCGAGCTCCAACTCGTCAATACCCATGACTACGACCTCGTGAGCGCGGCACCCGACCTTTTGCGCTTCCTGTCCAGGAGGAAACTGCCCTGGGACATCAAGCCCGAAATCACCATGAGCATGATCGAAATCGCCACCGGCGTCTGCCATCGCCATGCCGATGCGCTCAGCCAGCTCGGCGAAATCCGCGATGCGCTGGTTGCCGCAGCGGACAGCCTGAATATCGGCATCTGCGGCGGAGGGACGCACGGCTTCCAGCACTGGGGCGAGAGAAGGATTTTCGAGTCCCGGCGGTTCGGCCATCTGTCCGACTTGTACGGCTATCTTGCCAAGCAGTTCACCATATTCGGGCAGCATGTCCACATCGGTTGCCCCGATCCGGACTCGGCCCTCTACCTGCTGCACGCCCTGTCCCGGTTCGTGCCCCATTTCATCGCGCTGAGCGCGTCTTCGCCTTTTGTCCAGGGCCACGACACGGGGTTCCATTCGGCGCGCCTCAATTCCGTGTTCGCATTTCCCTTGAGCGGCCGGGCGCCGTACGTGCAGACGTGGGACGCCTTCGATGCGTACTTCGAGTCCATGGTGAAGACCGGGGTCGTGGAAAGCATGAAGGATTTCTACTGGGACATCCGGCCGAAACCGGAATTCGGGACCGTGGAAGTCCGAGTCATGGATACGCCGCTGACCATCACCCAGGCGGCGAGGCTCGCCGCGTTCGTGCAGTCCGTGGCGCGCTACCTGCTCGTGGAACGGCCTTTCGAGCCGGGGGAAAGCGATTACCTGGTGTACACCTTCAATCGCTTCCAGGCCTGCAGATTCGGCGGCCAGGGCACGTACGTCGATCCGGAAAGCAACGCGCACCGCACCTTGTCCGAGGAGCTCGATGCCACCTTTGCAAGGATAGAACCCCACGCCATGGCGCTCGGCGCCGATCAGGCCTGTTCCGAGTTGCTGCGCTCGCTGCGAACAGGGGAGGGCGATGCGGCGCTGCTGCGCCGCGAATTCGCCGAAACGGGATCCCTTCCAGAAACCGTGCAGCGCCAGTGCCAACGCTGGCGCGCCGCATAGGAACAACCTGCGGGAAGGCGGAAGGCTTGGGGGGATCAACGGGACTCCAGGACAGAAACCCGGACAGAAAAGAACACAGGCAACCCCGACGCGCAACTGGGGGGGCTGCCTGTGCTTGAGGGGGATCATTTCAGTGCCGTCAAGGCACAGGGCCAGTTGATGAAAGCCATTCTAGGCGCTTGCGTACGGCCGCATTTTGATCTGCCTCAATTAAAGTGAATATTTTTCGTGCCGGAACGCAAAAAACGCATTGCGTTCAGCGGTTGCGGAATCTCAATGTTGCGATTGCGAGTTATCAATGTAATCACCCCTGATTTTGCCTAGCCTGACGGGAGTACATCGCAAATCGGGTGATCGGCATGCCAAAGCACATCATGCGACTCATGGTTCTGGTGGCCGCCGCAGCAGTGGCGGGCTTCAGCGCCAAAACTTATTTCACGGACAAGTCTTATTACCGCTACGGCCATTACCGGGGTGATTCGGTGGCTGAAATCGCGAGCGACACGCCGCGATTCCGCGGCAACGCGTACTGCAAGTCGTGCCACGAAAAGCAGTACGCGGCCTGGGCGGGCAGTCCGCACAACAAGCCGTCGGAAGGACGGCATGTCCAGTGCGAGGTCTGCCATGGGCCGGTCGGCCTGCATCCCGCGCGCGAGGGCGTTCCGCCCAGCTTCGACGAGCGGCTGGCCCTGGGCGCGAAGCACGTCTCCTTCGGGGCGCAGGACGGCCCCCCGGGAAAACTGCCAGCCCGGAAGGACCAGACCGAGTGCATCCAGTGCCACGAAGCGATGCCCGGGCGTCCTGCCGCCCAGCGCCAGGTCGAACTGGCCGCCCATGCAGGCACGGCGCCTTGCGTGTCGTGCCATGACCCGCACGCTCCAAAGATCAGTTTTTCCGGCATGACGGATAAGCCGAAAGGCAACGCCGCTGCAGGCAAGGTCCTGTCGGCCAACTGCGCGGCCTGCCACGGCCCCGCCGGCGCGAGCACCAATCCGGCCTGGCCCAACCTGGCGGGGCAGCATGCCGCGTATCTCATCACTGCGTTGCAGGCATTCAAATCCGGAGCGCGTCCCAACGAGATGATGGCCGGGATGGCCGCTGGCCTGAGCGATGCGGACATGGAAAACCTGGCGGCCTACTTCTCCGGGAGAAGCTGCAAGGTTTCCGGCGCGGACAAGGCCAAGGTGTCCCTCGGGAAGAAGCGGTCGGCATCCTGCGCCCTCTGCCACGGTCCGGCGGGCGTCAGCCCCAATCCTGCCTGGCCGGACCTGGCAGGACAGAACGACGCGTATCTCGGGGCGACGCTGAAATCCTTCAAGGACGGCGGCCGTTCGCACCCGGTCATGTCCAGCGTGGCCAAAACGCTGAGCGATGCCGACATCGACAATCTGGCTGCGTTTTACGCCAGCGCAAATTGCAAATGATCCTGAGGCGGAGCACAACTATGGAAAGCGATACTTCAGAAGCAAAGAAAGCCGAACCCGGCAGCGCACTGCGCCGCAATTTCCTGCGTGCGATCGGCGCCGGCGTGGCCTGTGCCGGAGTGTGGATGAACGATCCGCTGCGGGCGGCGACCCCGGCCGAGGAAGCCGCGCCGCCGGACATTCCCGGATACGACTGGCGCAAGCACAAGTGGGCGTTCGGCGTCGACGCCACCCGCTGCATCGGATGCCTGCGCTGCGTCGAAGCCTGCAAAGCCGAGAACGGCGTGACGCAGGACGCGCACCACTTTCGCACCTGGGTCGAACGCTATGTCTACCTCGAAGGGGACGAACACGCGCGGGTGGACAGCCAGAGCGATCCGGGGAACATTGCCGCATCCGGTTCGCAACAGGCATTCCGGTTCGACAACCGATACGCTTCGGCGCCTGTGGAAAAGGCATTTTTCGTTCCGAAACTGTGCAATCACTGCACCCACCCGGCCTGCGTCCAGGTGTGCCCCACGGGCGCCACCTACCAGACCCCGGACGGCGTGGTGCTGATCGACCACTCCTATTGCATCGGTTGCCAGTATTGCGTCCAGGCCTGTCCCTACGGCGCGCGGGAGTTCAATCACGCGATGGGGGTCACGGACAAGTGCACTTGGTGCTATCACCGCATCACCAAAGGGCTGCAGCCTGCCTGCGTGGAAGTGTGTCCGGTGGAAGCGCGCGTGTTCGGCGACAGGAACGATCCCGACAGCCCCATCAGCCGGTTCATCAGAAACAACCGGGTCTCCGTTCTGAAACCTCAGACCGGCAACGCCCCCAACGTGTTCTATGCCGGCATCGACAAGGAGGTATCCTGAATGATTGGCACCATGGCACAAGCGGCGCCCTATGTCGGGTATGTCTATCCCAACGAGACAGACATCCCATGGAGCGTCCTGATCGTGATTTATCCTTACATTACCGGTCTGGTGGCCGGCGCGTTCATCGTATCCAGCCTGTATCACGTATTCGGCATGGAGCGGTTCAGGACGGTGGCCAGATTCGCGCTGCTCACGGCGGTCAGTTTCATGTTTTTCGTCCCAGTGCCGCTCCTGTTCCATCTGGGCAAACCCCAGCGCGCCTTCAATGCGGTGCTCACCCCCCACTGGACCTCGGCCATGTCCGCGTTCAGCTACGTGGCGGGCTTTTACATCTGCCTGCTGCTGCTGGAGATATGGTTCGCCTTTCGCGCGGACATCGTGTCCCTGTCGAAAACCAAAGGCGGTTTGCTCGGCCGGGCCTACCGCATCCTGACGCTGGGTTCGGATGACGTGTCCGGGAACGCCCTCGCGATCGACCACAAGTTCGCCTTCGCGCTCGCGGTCATCGGCATTCCGGCGGCCGGCGGCCTGCACGGCTATGTGGGCTTCCTGTTCGGCTCGCTCAAGTCGCGCGAGTGGTGGTCGTCCGACCTGATGCCGATCATCTTTCTCCTGTCCGCCGTCGTGTCCGGCATCGGCCTGCTGGTGGTGCTCTACGTGGCCTATTCGAAATTCCGCAAGGCTGCGCTGGACGACGCGTGCCTGCAAGGCCTGGCCAAGACCATGTGGGCGTTCCTGACGGTGGTCCTTCTCATTGAAGGGCTGGAATTGCTTGAAATGTTCTACAAGCAGCTGGAAGGCATCGAAATGGTCCAGCGCCTGATCGAGGGGCCCATCCGCTACGGCATGTTCCTGCAATGGGGGCTTTCGCTGATGGTTCTTGCCACGCTGAGCTACCTCATTCTGACCCATGCGCGCGGGCGCATCCTGGCGACAGGCATGTTCGCTGCCGGGATCGGCATGATGCTGGGCGTGCTGGCCATGCGCTGGAATGTGGTCATCGGAGGCCAGGAGCTTTCCAAAACCATGAAAGGGCTGCTGATCTATTACCCGGAAATTCTGGGGCATGAAGGATTGCTGGCCGTTCTGTTCATCTTCCTCTGCCCATTTATCGTCCTGTGGCTGGTGACCCGCTTCCTGCCGCCATGGGAACCCGAAGCGGGAAAGGAGGTTTCATCATGAAACGGTTTGGAGGTCTTGCCGCAATCGGTGCCGTCCTCGCAGGCGGGCTGTTGACGGCGTGCGGAGAGCACGAAGTGAGCTATCAGCAGGAAGTGGTTCCCATTCTCAAGGCCAACTGCTTCGAATGCCATACGCCCGGCGGTATCGGGTATGAAAAGAGCAAGCTCGACATGAGCAGCTACGACACGCTGATGAAAGGGACCCAATACGGTCCGGTGGTCAAGCCGGGCGACACGCTGACCAGCGTGCTGGTGATGCTGATCGAGAATCGCGCGGACGAGTCCATTCATATGCCGTACCAGCGCAATTTGCTGCCCCAGAAAAGCGTGGAAACGATCAAAACCTGGGTGGCTCAGGGTGCGAAAAATAATTGAGCTTGCAGCATGTGAAGTCGCCCTGAGAGTGCAAAAAGGGGCTATAATAAAGAAGTTTAAAAGCTGTCAGCCTGTGAAAGGCTGAGCGAACAGGTCGCTGTGCATTGCGGCCAACAAAAACATGCTGAACTGTCGCTGCCAAAACGATCAATGCGTGCTTTGCGGCGCACTGATCTCTTCCGGTGACCACGGACAAGGGCACGTGTGTGAAATCCGTGGGGTGCTGCACCGACGCCGTTACGCGGCCGGGGAAGCTGTTTTTCGCGAAGGAACCCCCTGCACCGAGCTCATGGTGCTTCGCACCGGCCAAATGAAGCTCACCACCATGCCGCTGACCGGGCGCGAGCAGATTCTGGGCCTGTTGGTGGCGGGCCAGCTGGTCGGGTTTGAAACTTCCGACGCCCTCTACCCTTACACGGCCACGGCGCTGACGCCGGTGGAAACCTGCTGCATCACGCACAAGGAAATGCTGCGGGTTCTGGAAGAAAATCCGGCCGTGGCGCTCAGCGTGATCCAGCGGTTCAGAGACGAGCTGGTGCAGGCCCAGATCATGATTCGCAACCTCGGCATCAAGCCCGCCCATGCGCGCGTGGCCTCCTTCATTCTGTCCCTGGTTCCTGCCGGAGCCGACCTTGCCGAATCCTTCCCGCTCGTGCTGTCCCGCCTCGAAATCGCGGAACTGCTCGGTTTGAGCGAGGAGACGGTCAGCCGCGTGTTTGCCGAAATGCGGCGCAACAGCCTGATCGATGCACCCCACGGTGAAATACGGCTACTGGATCTAGCGCGCATTCGCCGGATTGCGGGAATCGGAAACGGCGAGCCCTGGTACGTGGACGTTCATTGAGCGCGCGAGGCGGACGATTCCTTGCAGGGCAACGGCGAGTGGGGGTAGAATGCTTGGCTTCGCAGGCGCGTAGCTCAGCTGGTTAGAGCACCACCTTGACATGGTGGGGGTCGTTGGTTCGAGTCCAATCGCGCCTACCAATTTCCTTCCGATCCGTCCGCACCCGTCCCTTTGCCTTTCCCGAACTGAAGGCGCCCCTGTGCTAGAATCCCGCATCTTGCATGTTGAGGTTTGCCGTGATCACGATTCGATTGCCCGATGGTTCGGAGCGCAACTATCCTGAGCCGCTGACCGTGGCGGAGGTGGCTTCCAGCATTGGAGCCGGCCTTTCCCGGGCGGCCCTCGCCGGGAAGGTCAACGGACGGCTGGTGGACACTTCCACGCTGCTCGACGCGGATGCCCAGCTGGCCATCGTCACGGATCGCGACCCGGAAGGGGTGGACATTCTGCGCCATTCCACGGCCCATTTGCTGGCCCATGCCGTCAAGGAGCTCTATCCCGACGCGCAGGTCACGATCGGCCCGGTGATCGAAAACGGGTTCTACTACGATTTTTCCTACAAGCGGCCTTTTACCCCGGACGACCTCGCGGCCATCGAAAAACGCATGGGCGAGATCGCGAAGCGCGACATTCCGGTGCGGCGGGAGCTCATGGCGCGCGACGACGCGGTGTCGTTCTTCAAGGGGATCGGCGAGGCGTACAAGGCCGAAATCATCGCCAGCATCCCGGCCAACGAACCCATTTCGCTGTACCGGCAGGACAACTTTATCGACCTGTGCCGCGGGCCCCATGTCCCTTCGACGGGAAAGCTCAAGGTATTCAAGCTGATGCGGGTGGCCGGCGCCTACTGGCGCGGCGACTCCCGCAACGAAATGCTCACCCGGGTGTACGGCACCGCCTGGGCGCGCAAGGAAGACCAGGACGCGTATCTGACGCGGCTGGAAGAGGCGGAAAAGCGCGACCACCGGCGGCTCGGCAAGCATCTGGACCTGTTCCACCTGCAGGACGAAGCGCCCGGAATGGTGTTCTGGCATCCCAAAGGCTGGGCCCTGTGGCAGGAAATCGAGCAGTACATGCGGCGCGTCTACCGCGACAACGGCTATCAGGAAGTGCGCTGCCCCCAGATCCTCGACCGGACCTTGTGGGAAAAATCGGGGCATTGGGCCAATTTCCACAAGAACATGTTTACCACCGAATCCGAATCGCGGGATTACGCGATCAAGCCCATGAATTGCCCGGGGCATGTGCAGATTTTCAACCAGGGGATCAAAAGCTACCGGGATCTTCCGGTGCGCTACGGGGAGTTCGGTTCCTGTCACCGCAACGAGCCTTCCGGTGCGCTGCACGGGGTGATGCGCGTGCGCGGCTTCACGCAGGACGACGGACACATCTTCTGCACCGAAGACCAGATCCAGGCCGAAGTGGCTGATTTCATCCGGCTGCTGCGGCGGGTCTATCGCGATTTCGGCTTTACCGATGTCCAGTACAAGCTCGCCACGCGGCCCGAACAGCGGGTCGGCTCCGACGAAATCTGGGACAAGGCGGAAGCGGCCCTGAAGCTTGCGCTGGAGGCCACCGCTGTCCCGTACGAACTGCTGCCCGGCGAAGGCGCGTTCTACGGCCCGAAAATCGAGTTTCACCTGCGCGACAGCATCGGCCGCACCTGGCAATGCGGCACCATCCAGGCGGACTTTTCCATGCCCGGGCGGCTCGATGCAAGCTATGTGGCGGAAGACAACACCCGCCAGGTCCCGGTCATGCTGCACCGGGCCATTCTGGGATCCCTCGAGCGGTTCATCGGCATCCTGATCGAACATTACGCCGGGGCGCTGCCCTTCTGGCTGGCGCCGGTCCAGGCCGTGGCCATGAACATTTCCGAAGGGCAGGGGGGCTATGTGGCCTCTGTGGTAAAAACCTTGAAAGATCAAGGGTTCAGGGTGGAAGCCGACTTGCGGAATGAAAAGATAACCTATAAAATACGGGAGCATAGTCTTCAGAAGCTTCCCTATCAGCTGATTATTGGCGACAAGGAGGCACAGTCGAAGCTGGTAGCGGTCAGAAGTCGCGGCGGCGAGGACCTTGGGCAAATGTCACTGGAGGCCCTGGTCGCCCGTTTCGGTGCAGAGTCGGCAGCCCGATCAGGCATTGCCGAATAGCCGCAGGCAGGTGATTTCCGTATTCCCCGGAAGGGGTCGCGGCAAACGCCTTTGGTATTAACTGTTAAGGAGAGTGTTGCTATCGCTCAGGTGAAGGAAGTCCGGATCAACGGGGAAATCAATGTACCCGAGGTTCGTCTGGTGGGTGTGGAAGGAGAGCAGTTGGGAATCGTCAAACTGTCCGAAGCACTCCGTCTGGCTGAAGAAGCTGAAGTGGATCTGGTGGAAATTGCGCCCATGGCGGAGCCGCCCGTATGCCGACTGATGGATTACGGCAAATTCAAATACCGCGAAAGCAAGCGCCAGCACGAAGCGAAAATCAAGCAGAAACAAATCCAGGTCAAGGAAATCAAGTTTCGCCCCGGAACCGACGACGGCGATTATGCGATCAAAGTCCGCAACCTGATCCGGTTTCTCAACGAAGGTGACAAGACCAAAGTCACGTTGCGGTTCAGGGGTCGGGAAATGACCCACCAGGAGCTGGGATACAACCTGCTCAAGCGCGTCGAAGCCGACCTGCAGCCCTACGGGGTGGTGGAGCAGTTTCCGAAGATGGAAGGGCGCCAGATGGTCATGGTTCTGGCCCCCCGCAAGAAAATCGAATCCGGCAAGGAGGGCAAGCCCTCCAAGCCAAAAGCCGACACTGCCCCGGCAGCAGCATAGCGGCAGTACCACAAGGCGCGTTCGGGTCGTCAAGCGCTGAGGCCATCCCAGCCACCCGACGCGGTTTAAAACAACCGGAGCAGTCATGCCCAAAATGAAGACCAAAAGCGGCGCAGCCAAGCGCTTCCGCGTTCGCGGCAGCGGCAGTGTCAAGCGTTCGCAGGCGTTCAAACGCCACATCCTGACCAAGAAGACGACCAAAAACAAGCGTCAGCTTCGCGGTACCGCTGAAATCCATTCCACCAACATGGGCTCCGTCAAAGCCATGTTGCCCTACGCGTAAGGAGGCCGGACATGCCAAGAGTCAAACGGGGCGTAACGGCGCACGCGCGTCACAAAAAGGTTCTGGAGCAGGCCAAGGGGTATCGCGGCCGGCGCAAAAACGTCTACCGCATTGCCAAGGAAGCGGTGATGAAGGCGGGGCAATATGCCTACCGCGACCGTCGCCGCCGCAAGCGCGATTTCCGCGTCCTCTGGATTGCCCGTATCAATGCGGCAGCCCGCGAATGCGGCATGACCTATAGCACTTTCATGAACGGCCTCAAAAAGGCCGACATCCTGGTGGACCGCAAGGTCCTGGCCGACATCGCCGTTTTTGACAAGCCCGCTTTTGTCAAAATGGTCGATACGGCACGGGCCAGCCTGTCAGCCTGACGGTTGCCGGCCCCTGCCACGCGCGGGGGCCGGCACTTTTCCCGAAAACTCCCATGCAAGACCTTCAATCCCTGTTGGACGACGCTTTGGCCGCGCTGGCCGGCGCCGACCAGCTTGCAGTCCTGGAAGAGACCAAAGCGCGCTATCTGGGCAAAAGCGGGCTCCTGACCGAGCGGCTGAAAGCCCTGGGCAAGCTGCCGGCTGCGGATAGGCCGGCCGCCGGCGCCGAAATCAACCGGGCCAAGGAAGCACTGGAAAAAGCAGTGCAGGCGCAGCGCGAACGCATCGCCGCGCGCCAGATGGACAGCCAGCTCCAGGCCCAGGCGCTCGACGTGACGTTGCCGGGCCGGGGGGCGGGGCAGGGCGGTTTGCATCCGGTCACGCGGACCCTGCTGCGTATCCAGGACCTGTTTCATTCCATCGGGTTCGACGTGGCCGACGGCCCGGAAATCGAAACCGACGCCTACAACTTCACGGCCCTCAACATCCCGGAAAACCACCCGGCCAGGGCCATGCACGATACGTTTTACCTGGATCCCAGCCATGTTCTGAGGACCCACACCTCCCCCATGCAGGTCCGTTACCTGGAGGCCCATCCGCCGCCCGTCAAGGTGATCGTGCCCGGCCGGGTGTACCGGTGCGATTCCGACATGACCCATACCCCCATGTTCCACCAGGTGGAAGGCCTCTGGATCGACCCGGCCGCCACTTTCAGCAGCCTCAAGGGAGTGCTGATCGATTTCATGCGGCGCTTCTTCGAACAGGACGAACTGAAGGCGCGCTTCCGCCCCTCTTTTTTCCCGTTCACCGAGCCATCGGCGGAAATGGACATCGGCTGCGTGATTTGCCACGGGGAAGGCTGCCGGGTTTGCAGCCATACCGGGTGGCTGGAAGTGTTGGGCTGCGGCATGGTCCACCCCAACGTGCTGACTCCCTTGGGCATCGACAGCGAAGCGCACGTGGGCTTCGCGTTCGGTCTCGGCGTCGAAAGACTCGCTATGTTACGCTATGGAGTCAATGACTTACGCGTGTTTTTTGAAAACGACCTGAGATTTCTACAACAATTTCGTTAAATTAAATGAAATTTTCAGAATCCTGGCTGCG
>JAKBBG010000097.1 GCA_021826025.1 Pseudomonadota bacterium
GCGCCGGACTCTGGCGTGCCTGCCGGCAGTGGGTTAGAATGCTGCGTTTCGGGGTGTAGCTCAGCCTGGTAGAGTACTGCGTTCGGGACGCAGGAGTCGGAGGTTCGAATCCTCTCACCCCGACCAACATTTTCTTCTTTAGCCCTTTTTCCTCTGTCAAATAAACCTTTAAAAATCAGTTTTTTTAAAGGTTCCGACGTCCCCCGTGAGGATTGCTAGGGCGACATAGAGTATCAGCAAGCCCTTCAGACGATCACCTTGCCTCGTCCTGCTTTCACCTCACCGCGTCGAGCCTTGCTGTCGAGACGCCTGGCAATTGAGCCCCGCGTTCGTTGGGTAGGTTTTCTGACTTTTGGGATTTGCGATGCCCGGTGGATCAACTTTTGCAAGCGATGTAAGGCCTCCTGACGGTTCTGCTCCAGGCTTCGGTGCTGTTGGGACTTGATCACGACCACTCCTTCTCCAGTGATGCGTTGATCGCCCAGCGCGAGTATCCGTTCTTTCACGGACTGGGGAAGGGAGGAGGCCCGAATGTCAAAGCGCAGGTGCACTGCACTGGACACCTTGTTCACATTCTGGCCGCCTGTGCCCTGGGCACGGATTGCGGTGATGTGGATTTCTTCCAAAGGGACTGTCAGGACTCGGCGCATAAAATAATTTCAGGATTTCTTGGCCGTCTTGGCGGCTGCCTTTACGGCATTGTTCTCACTGCGTCTGACGGCAAACTCTCCAGCCGCCATACGATCCGGATTCTGTGACGTTCCATAGGTTGCGCCGATCAAAGCGCCGTCAGCATATTCCTCGACGGCGGAAATTTGCCGCTGCCCGGCATCGATGATCCGGCTCTGGGTCCCAAATACCAGGAGTCGGGATTCCATCTGGGATTGAATTTTTGGCTGGCACCCCCAGCTGGATGTCAGCGGACTCGCGGGCGTTAAGACCGGCGGTGGCCCTGCAGTCGCGCCTATCGCGCAGTGGTGCCGCCCTTAAGAAAACTCCCGAGCGCCTGTTCCAGGTTTCCCTTGGCCAGTTCCGTCGCCAGCGCCTGGCCCGCCTCAACGTCCCCCGGGGCCATTTTTTCGGACAAACTCGTGAGGTTCGCGGAAGCCTGATTTTTTTCCGCAGGGGCCGCCTTGGCAGCGACCGTGAACAGCGCGTAGGCGGCGATGGGAGACTTGGGGAGGCCGCCAAGGCCGTCCTTGTAGAACACCCCCAGATTGTTTTGTGCGTTGGCGTTCCCCTGCTTGGCCGCGAGCTGGTACCACCTGGCGGCTTCGGCATAGTTTTGCGGCACGCCTTGTCCTTTCTCGTACAGGTAGCCCAGGTTGTTTTGCGCGCTGGCATCGCCCTGTTCGGCCGCGAGGCGATACCACTTGGCGGCTTCCGTGTGGTTTTGCGGGACCCCCTGGCCATTGTCGTAGAGCAGGCCCAGGCTGAATTGCGCACGGGAATTCCCCTGGTTGGCAGCGAGCGTGAACCATTTGGCGGCTTCCACGTGGTTTTGCGGCACGCCTTGCCCTTTCTCGTACAGGTAGCCCAGGTTGTTTTGCGCCAGCACGTTGCCCTGGTCGGCCGCGAGCTGGTACCACGTGACGGCTTCCGCGTAGTCCTGCGGAACACCCTGGCCCTCGGCGTAGCTGAATCCCAGGTTGTACTGGGCATTGGCATCGCCCTGCTTGGCCGCGAGGCGGTACCACTTGGCGGCATCGGCGTAACTTAGCGGAACGCCCTTTCCATTGGCGTACAGGAAGCCCAGGTTGTTTTGCGCGACGACATTGCCCTGGATGGCCGCGAGCTGGTACAGCCTGGCGGCTTCGGCGTAGTTTTGCAGGACGCCTTCGCCTTTTTCGTAGAGCAGGCCCAGGCTGAATTGCGCTCCGGCATCACCCTGATTGGCCGCAAGCTCGAACCACTTGGCGGCTTCGGCGTGGTTTGGCAGGACGCCCTGGCCATTTTCGTAGAGCAGGCCCAGGCTGAATTGGGCTGCCGCGTTACCCTGCCTGGCCCCGCGCTGGTACCACTTGACGGCTTCCGCATAGTTCTGCGGGACGCCCTGGCCGCTTTCGTAGAGCCATCCCAGGCTCGATTGCGCGCCGGCATTGCCCTGGTCGGCGGCGAGCTTGAGCCACTTGGCGGCTTCGGCGTAGTCTTGGGAAACGCCTTTCCCTTTGGCGTACAGGATGCCCAGGTTGTTTTGCGCGTTGGCGTTGCCCTGTTCGGCCGAATTCTTGTACCACCGGATCGCTTCGGCCGGGTTCTGCGGGACGCCCTGGCCGTTGTCGTAGAGCCAGCCGAGGCTGAACTGCGCTGCGGCATTCCCCCGGTCGGCGGCGATTTTGAACCACTTGGCGGCATCCGCGAAGCTTTTCGGAACCCCTTTGCCTTCGAAATACAGTCGCCCGAGCTCGTAGGCTGCGCGTCCGTCTCCTGCCGCTGCGGCCGACTGGATCGTCTTTAGGGCTTCGGGCGACCCGCTTTCCGCCTTGAGGCGCTCATGACCCCAATCCTGTTCCGACGTTTGCGCGAAAGCGAGAGTGACCTGCAAAGCCGCTGCAGCGAGAAGATGTACAAACCTGGCCTTCACTGGGGGACCTCACGAAATCTGTCCTGATTGTCGGAATGCAACCACAACCAGGTTGGAAAACGCCGATTGTATCAGTCCCATGAAAGCTGCCCCAGTGAGGCATCCCCACCCCGCGGGCGCTTAGGCGAACTGCCCATCGCGATAATCCGCAAGGGCCTGTTCGATTTCCTCCCGCGTATTCATCACAAAAGGCCCGTACTGAACGACCGGTTCGCGAAGGGGTTTGGCAGCCAGGAGAAGAAAGCGGGCGCCCTGGCCAAGTGCCCGGACGCGCACACCGTTCCCGTCCGAAAGTACGCCGGCAGCGCGGTGCGGCAGGCGTTCCGCATGGCCTGCAGGTCCGACTTCGGCATCGCCTTCGTACACGTAAAGGAACGCGTTGTGACCGGAAGTGACGGGGACGGACAAATCGACGCCACCAGGCAGGGACACGTCCAGGTACAGGGGGTCCGTAGCCATGCGTTTCACTGCGCCGTTGACAGGGCCGAAGGCATCCGCAAAGGAGCCGGCGATGACCCTGGCATGCCCGCCGGAAGGCAGCGGAACGGTCGGGATTTCGGCCGAGGGGATGTCGCGCCAGGCAGCCGGCTTCATTTTGTCCCGTGCCGGCAGGTTGATCCAGAGCTGGAATCCGCGCATGCGTCCTTCCGTTTGCCGGGGCATCTCGGAATGGATGATTCCCCGCCCCGCGGTCATCCATTGCGCATCGCCCGGGCCGAGGTCGCCGCGGTTTCCCAGGTGGTCTTCGTGGCGCATATGGCCGTCGAGCATGTAAGTCACCGTTTCAAACCCGCGATGGGGGTGAGACGGGAACCCTGCCAGGTAGTCGTCGGGAACGTCGGAGAAGAACTCGTCCAGCATCAGGAACGGGTCCACATACAAGCCCCGGCGGCTGCCGACGCTGCGGCGCAGTTTGACCCCGCCTCCGTCAGAAGTCGCCACCGACTCGATGAGGTGAAGCAGGGT
>JAKBBG010000031.1 GCA_021826025.1 Pseudomonadota bacterium
GCAGGCAACGCTCATAGCATTCAAGGTAGTGCACAAGGGCTCCGCGCGATTCGAGAGTCGATTTCAGCCATTCCCGTCCTCCACGCCCCCGGATGATGGCGACGGATTTTCCGGCGACCGCAGAAAACTCCGGCAAGGCCAGCAAGGCTTCGCTGTCCGCCCCCTGGGGCGGGAACAGGACGGGCATGCCGCTTTGCCCGGTCAACCGTTCGGCGGTCGCGCGCCCGACGGCGGCCAGTCGCGCCCGTATCGGGGCGGCGCGGAGCACCCAGGGCCATCCCACCGAGACGGCGTTGGCACTGATGAACACGATCCAGTCCGCCGGCTGAAGGATGGCTCGCGTCCGGTCGGCATCGAGCGGCAACGGCCTGATTTCCAGCGTGGGAAACTGCCAGGCTCTGCCGCCTTCCTGAATGACGCGTGCTGCCAGGGCTTCTCCCTGAGCCTTCGGCCGCGTGATCAGCAACCCGGGACGTCGGGCCTGCGGTTCGCGCGTTACCATCGGTTCGGCCTTATCCTGCGCTCCGGCACGATTTCAGGATATCTGCCGCTCCCTGCGCAAGCAACTGTTCGGCCACGGTTTCACCCAATTCCACGGCAGTTGTGGTGTGGCCGCGACCTTCCGCGTGCACCAGGCGGCTGCCGTCAGGGCTGCCGACGAAAGCCCTGAGGGCCAGCACCCCCCCTTCCACCGAGGCGTGCGCGCCCAGCGGGATGTCGCAGCTCCCGGCGAGCCGCCGCGAGACCGTGCGTTCGGCCCAGACGCAGGCTTCTGCGGCAGGATTCCTGAGCGGCGCGAGCCAGGCGGCCATGTGCGGGTGGTCGACGCGGAATTCGATCGCCAGAGCTCCCTGGCCGACGGCCGGCAGGCTGGTCGCAGTGGGCAGCAGCGAGCGGATCCGGGACGCGAGGCCCAGGCGCTTCAGTCCCGCCGCCGCGAGAATGATGGCCTCATACTCGCCGGCATCGAGTTTGCGCAGGCGGGTGTCCAGATTGCCGCGCAGCGGCTTGACGGACAGGTGGGGGTAGCGGGCGCGCAGCTGGCATTCGCGGCGCAGGCTCGACGTGCCCACCACGGCGCCCGCAGGCAGTTCCTCGAGTGTGGCATACCGGTTCGAGACGAATGCGTCGCGGGGGTCTTCCCGCTCTCCGGCCACGAGCAGCGTGAATTCGGGGGCGAGTTCCATGGGCACGTCCTTCATCGAATGGACGGCCAGGTCGGCCCGCCCTTCCAGCATGGCCCACTCCAATTCCTTCACGAACAGTCCCTTGCCGCCGACCGCCGCCAGGGTGCGGTCAAGGATCTGGTCTCCGGTGGTCGTCATTCCCAGCAACCGGACCCCCGCATGCGGATATAATTCGAGCAATCGATCCCGGACGTGTTCGGCTTGCCAGAGGGCAAGCCGGCTTTCCCGGGTGGCAATCGTGATTTCTGGAGCGGATGACATGATGTGTGAATGGATTGGGCGGGGATCGTCTATGGGCATGGAGTTTAGCACGAAGCCTGCACTCCCCCGGAGGTCGGCATGAACGCATCGGCTTCCGACAAAGACCTTCCGCTGCGGGAAGACATCCGGTTTCTGGGCAGGATCCTCGGGGACACCCTGCGCGAACAGGAAGGCGAAGACATTTATCAGCTGATCGAAGGCATTCGCCAGACCTCCATCCGTTACCGGCGCAGCGAGGACCCCAAGGTACGCTCCACGCTCGACCACAGTCTGGACGGGTTGAGCCCCGAACACACGATCGCCGTGGTGCGGGCTTTCAGCTATTTTTCCCACCTGGCCAATATCGCGGAAGACCTTCACCACAACCGGCGCCGCATCGCCTACTCCCAGGCCGGGGCCCCTCCCCGCGAAGGCAGCGTGGCGCTCGCCCTGCACCGCATCAAGCAGGCCGGCATGGGTGCCGAGGAGCTGAAGGCGTTTTTCTCGAAAGCCCTCGTATCGCCCGTGCTGACAGCGCACCCTACGGAAGTGCAGCGCAAAAGCGTGCTCGACTGCCACCTCATGATTGCCAAACGCCTGGGCGAACGCACGCGCGTGACGATGACCCCGGAAGAGCGCGTGGAGAACGAGGCTTCCCTGCGCCGGGCGGTGCTCACCCTGTGGCAAACCAACGAGCTGCGCACGTTCAAGCTGCGCGTGCACGACGAGATCGAAAACGGCTTGTCCTACTATCGCTACACGTTCTTGCGGGAAGTGCCGCGCCTGTGCGCACAAATCGAAGATGCGCTGGCCGCCGATCCCGACTTCGCTCCGGTTGCCGGGAACGTGCCTTCCTTCCTGCGCATGGGCAGCTGGATCGGCGGGGACCGCGACGGCAATCCGTTCGTGACGGCCGACGTGACGGAGCATGCCCTGAAACGGCATAGCGCCGTGGCCATGGAATTCTATTTGCAGCAGCTGCTGTCCCTGCGCGGAGAGCTGTCGCTGTCTTCGCGGCTGGTTTCCGTGACCGCCGACTTGCGCCGCCTGGCTGAACTGTCTCCGGAAATCGCGGACAGCCGCCTGGAGGAACCGTACCGGAGAGCCATCACCCATATCCACGCACGCCTTTCCCACACGGCGAAACGCCTGGCGTCCCAGGCCGAAGGCGCGGCAGACCTGCAGCCCCAACCTTACGGTTCGCCGGCGGAGTTTGCGGCGGACCTGGACATCCTGCTGCAGTCGCTCCACAGCCATGGTTCGGGACTCCTGGCCGGAGGACGCCTGCGCCTGCTGCAGCGCGCGGTGTCCTCCTTCGGCTTTCACCTGGCGCCGCTGGACTTGCGCCAGCATTCCGAGTTCCACGAAAAGTCCGTGGCCGAGCTCCTCCATCATGCGGGCACCGGCATCCACTACCAGGCGCTGGACGAAGACCAGCGCATCGAAATCCTGCTTCGGGAACTGGGAAGCCCGCGCCTGCTGCGTTCGCCGTTCGCGCAATACAGCGAGACGGTGCAGGGGGAGCTGGCCGTTTTTGACATGGCAGCGGCGCTGCAGCGCTGCCTGGGGGCGCAGGCGCTGCCCAACTACATCATTTCCAAGACAGACAGCGTGAGCGACATCCTGGAAGTGGCGCTGCTCATGAAGGAGGCGGGCCTCATGCGGCCGGGAGAGCAGCCGCAGCTTGCCATGAACGTCATTCCGCTTTTCGAAACCATCGCCGACCTGAGGGGGTGCGGTGCCATCATGTCGCGCCTCTTTTCCCTCAAGCCCTACCGCAAGCTGCTGGCCAGCCGGCAGAACACGCAGGAAGTGATGCTGGGCTATTCGGACAGCAACAAGGACGGCGGTTTCCTGACCGCCAACTGGGAGCTCTACAAGGCGGAAAAGACCCTGGTGCAGGTCTTTGCCGAATACGGGATCGAGCTGCGCCTGTTCCATGGTCGCGGAGGTTCCGTCGGCCGTGGGGGCGGTCCCAGCTATTACGGCATTCTGGCGCAGCCCGCCGGCAGCGTGAACGCCCAGATCCGGCTCACGGAGCAGGGCGAGGTGATCGCCAGCAAGTATTCCGACCCCGGTATCGGCCGGCGCAACCTGGAAACCCTGGTGGCGGCCACCATCGAAGCGTCCCTTCTGGACCGCGACAAGGACCTCGAGGGGCGGGAAGCATTTTATGAAGTCATGGAAGAGCTGGCGGAATATTCTTTCCGACGGTACCGTGCGCTGGTTTACGAAACGCCCGGGTTCGACCGTTTCTTCCGTGAAGCGACGCCGGTTCGGGAGATTTCGGAGCTCAACATCGGCAGCCGGCCCGCTTCGCGCAAGCGGTCTGAACGCATCGAAGACCTTCGTGCCATTCCCTGGGTGTTCAGCTGGGGACAATCGCGCATGATCATTCCAGGCTGGTACGGGTTCGGGACGGCCGTCGAAAGGTTCCGGGCACGGTATCCGGACGGACTCGAGCGCCTTCAGCACATGCACCGGAACTGGCCTTTCCTGCAGGCGCTGTTGTCCAACATGGACATGGTGCTGGCAAAGACCGATCTGAACATTGCGGGCCGCTATGCGGGGCTCGTTTCCGATGCGGCGCTCAGCCGGCAGATTTTTTCCGAAATCGAACGCGAATTCGACCTCACCGCCCAGGCGCTGTTCGCCATCACGGGGCAGAAGGAATTTCTCGAATCCAATCCGACCCTGGCGCGCAGTATCCGGGAACGCAGCCCCTACCTCGACCCCCTCAACCACCTGCAAGTGGACTTGTTGCGCAGCTTCCGCGCCGGGAGATCCGAAGAGGCGGTCAAACGCGCCATTTACCTGACGATCAACGGCGTGGCAGCCGGGTTGCGCAACAGCGGGTGACGGCACGGTGCGCCATTCCCTGAATGTGGCGGTGCTGCTGGGCGGCGCCAGTTCCGAACGCGATGTCTCGATAGCCAGCGCAGCGCAGGTGGTGAAGGCCCTGCGCCAGCGGGGGCACCGGGTATGGGCCGTGGATACCCTGCAGGGTTGGCTGGACGACCGTCAGGAGGACGCGTTGTTTTCCAGGGGGGTTTCGGCCGTGCCGCCCGCGGTGGCCGGCATGGCGCCGGCCTCTGCCCTGCATTTTCTGGATGCGCCGCGGCAGGTCCGCATCGATCTGTGGTTTCTGGCACTCCACGGCGGTGCGGGCGAAGACGGGCGCATGCAGGGGCTGCTGGAAATGACGGGAATCCCCTACACCGGCAGCGGGGTTCTGGGCAGCGCCCTGGCGATGGACAAGGACGTGGCCAAGCGGCTGCTGGTTGCCGCGGGAGTCCCCACGCCGGACTGGATGATGGCGCCGGCGACAGCGCAGGCGGTGGGCGAACGGCTGGGCTGGCCGGTGGTCGTGAAGCCCAGCAAGCAGGGCTCCACCGTCGGCCTTTCCGTCGTGCGTCAGGCCGCGGCGCTCGCGCCCGCAGTCGCGACGGCCGGCGACTTCGATGATGAAGTGATGGTCGAACGCTTCATTCCCGGGCGCGAACTCACCTGTCCCGTCCTGGGAGAGGAGGCGCTTGCCGTCGGGGAAATCGTCCTCACGCGCGGCGAAATTTTTGACTACGAAGCGAAATATCAGCCGGGCGGTGCCCGGGAAGTGTTTCCGGCGGAAATTCCCGGGGAGCTCTCCCGGGAAGTGCAACGGCTGTCGCTGCAGGCGCATCGGGCGCTGAAACTGAAAGGGTACAGCCGCAGCGATTTCCGGCTGGACGGTGCGGGGCGGTTGTGGTGCCTTGAAGTGAACACGCTGCCGGGGCTTACGGCCATGAGTTTGCTGCCTCAGGCTGCCGCCGCGCAGGGCATCCCCTTCGGCGAGCTGGTGGAACGCATCTGCCTGCTCGCCCTCCCCGCCTGATCAGCCGGCCCGCTCCAGCGCCTCGATGACGGCCAGGCCGATGTCCAGGCCGGTCTGGTCCCGGATTTCGCGCATGCAGGTGGGGCTCGTGACGTTGATTTCCGTGAGGTGATCGCCGATGACGTCGAGTCCGGCCAGCAGCAGGCCCGCCTCTTTCAGCGCGGGGGCCACCATTTCGGCGATGTGGCGGTCGCGCGCAGAAAGGGGTTGCGCCCGGCCGGAGCCGCCTGCCGCCAGATTGCCGCGGGTTTCCCCCGGCGCTGGAATGCGCGCCAGGCAATAGGGCATGGGTACGCCGTCCACCACCAGGATGCGCTTGTCCCCTTCGGCAATGGCCGGCAGGTAGCGCTGGGCCATGATCGTTCGCCCCCCCCGCCGCGTCATGGTTTCCAGGATCACGCCCAGGTTCGGGTCCCGTTCGGTGACCCGGAATATTTCGTTGCCTCCCATGCTGTCCAGGGGCTTGAGGATGACGTCCCCCTGTGAACGGACAAAATCGCGCAGCAGGTCCTCCCTGCAGGAGACCAGCAGGGCCGGACAGAGGCCGGGAAACCGGGCGGCCGCGAGCTTTTCGTTGAAATCCCGCAATGCCCTGGGCCGGTTGACCACCCGGGTTCCTTCCTGCTCGGCCAGCTCCAGCAAATGGGTGGCATAGAGGTATTCGGAGTCGACCGGAGGGTCCTTGCGCATCAGGACGGCGTCAAAATGGCGCAACGGCACCCGTTCCGGGGGGCTCGCGTCAAACCAGGGGGATTCACCGCCCGGGAGGGCCAGGGGGATGGCGCGCGCGAAGACCCGTCCTTCCGTCAGGTGCAGTTCCCCCGGTTCGATGGCGTGCAGCGAATGGCCGCGGCGCTGGGCGGCGCGCATCATTTCGATGCTGGAGTCCTTTTTCGGCTGCAGGGACACCAGCGGGTCCACGACGAAGGCGAGTTTCATGGGTCAGTCAGTCCTCCTGGGAGGCGGCCATGTCTTCCAGCTCCCGGGCGGCAGCCAGCATGGCGAGCCGCGCCACCACGCCGTAGGTATAAAAGCGGTTGGGGGGGGCATCCGGCTCCTCGCCCTGTTCCGGGGCGATGGCGTTGGTTTCGAACGCCAGGGGAACGAAGCGTGCGCCGGGGGCATTGAGGTTTTCGTTGATGCCGCGCTCGGTGTGCACCCGGTAAAACCCGCCCACCACGAAATGGTCGATCAGGTAGATGACCGGCTCCGCCACGGCGCCTTCCACCGATTCATACGTATAGACCCCTTCCTGGATCAGCACTTCGCGGACCGCCTGCCCTTCCTTGATGACGGCCATTTTGTTGCGCTGCTTGCGGTTGAGCGACTTGAGATCGTCCGGGCTTTTGACGGTCATGATGCCCATGCCGTAGGTTCCGGCGTCCGCCTTGATGATGAGGAACGGATCGTCGCGGATGTCGAGTTCCCGATATTTGCTGCGGATTTTGCCGAGCAGCGATTCCACCTGGGTGGAGAGGCAGTCCAGGCCCTGCCGGTCGGCAAAGTCGACCTGGCCGCAGCGGGAGAAGTACGGGTTGATGAACCAGGGATCGATGCCGACCAGGGACGCAAATTCGGCCGCCACCTGGTCGTAGGCGGCGAAATGCCGTGATTTGCGGCGCGTGTTCCAGCCGGCGATCAGAGGCGGAACCACCGGCTGGGCCAGGCCTTTGAGCAGGTCGGGCACGCCTCCGGACAGGTCATTGTTGAGCAGGACGGCACACGGGTCGAATCCGTCGAGGGACAGGCGGTTGCCGTTTCGGCGCACCGGCTCCAGCACCAGGGACTGACCGTCGGGCAAGGCCAGCGGGGTGGCGGCAGTGATTTCCGGGAGCAGGCTGCCGATGCGGACAGCGAAACCGGCCCGTTGCAGGATGGATTTCAGGGCAGCCACGTTCTGCAGGTAAAACAGGTTGCGGGTGTGGTTTTCCGGAATCAGCAGGAACTGGCGGGTGTCCGGGCAAATTTTTTCCACGGCTGTCATGGCGGCCTGGACGCACAGGGGCTCGAATTCGGGGCGCAGGTTGTTGAAGCCTGCCGGAAACAGGTTGGTGTCCACGGGGGCCAGCTTGAACCCGGAATTGCGCAGGTCCACCGAGGTGTAGAACGGGGCGGAATGATTTTGCCACTGCTGCCGAAACCAGTGCTCGATGGTCGGCAGGGCCCCCAGGATTTGTCGTTCCAGGGCCTGCAGCGGTCCGGTCAGGGCGGTCGTCAAGTGAGGAACCATGATTTTCCTAATGCACGGGATACAAGGTGATTTTAGCTGCGCACAGCGGCATTGCTAAAGGGTTAAAAATGGTACTATAATTGTACTGTATTAGCTAACTTGTTAAAAATTAAATATTTTTTAAGGGCGGTTTCGTCTCATGATCCGGATAGGAAAACTGACGGATTACGGCATCCTGATCATGACCTACCTGGCGCGCGAGCCCGAGGGGCTGCATGCCGCGCAGGAAATCGCCCTGGCCGTGGGCATCGCCCTGCCGACCGCAAACAAGCTGCTTAAAATGCTGGCACGCGGCGGGTTGCTCGAATCCCAGCGTGGTACCAAAGGGGGGTATGCCCTTTCCAGGCCTCCGTCGACCATCACGATGGTGGACATCATCGGCGCCCTGGAGGGGCCGGTCGGACTGACCGATTGCGGGACCGCCCAGCAGCCCGGAAACTGCCAGCGCGAGCGCTCCTGTTCGGTCAAAGCCAACTGGCAGCGCATCAGCCAGGCCGTCAACGACGCCCTGGCAGGCGTCACCCTGGCCGAAATGACGGTGCCTTCCCAGCCCATTCGAATTTATGAGCGCCAGCCGGCGCAACCGGTGACCTGAAATCATGAGCGATTCCACACTCGAAGCAATCATCAGCCAGGAATACCAGCACGGCTTTGAAACGGCGGTGGAAGCCGACGCATTGCCGCGCGGCCTTTCCGAAGAGACCGTCCGCCTCATTTCGGCCAAGAAAAACGAGCCCGAATTCCTGCTGGAATGGCGGCTTGCCGCCTATCGGCGATGGCTCGAAATGGAGCCTCCCCGGTGGGCCAGCGTGCACCATCCGCCCATCGATTACCAGGACATCATCTACTATTCGGCGCCCAAGTCCCAGAAGGACGGGCCGAAAAGCCTGGACGAAGTGGATCCCGAGCTTCTCAAGACCTACGAAAAGCTGGGCATCCCCCTGCACGAACGGGCCATTCTCGCCGGAGTCGCCGTGGATGCCGTGTTCGACAGCGTCTCCGTCGCCACCACGTTCAAGGACAAGCTGGCGGAAAAGGGCATCATATTCTGTTCCTTTTCCGAGGCCGTCCAGGAGCATCCCGACCTGGTCCGGCAATATCTGGGCTCGGTCGTGCCGGTCCAGGACAATTTCTATGCCGCGCTCAACTCCGCCGTCTTCAGCGACGGCTCTTTCGTCTACATCCCTCCCGGCGTGCGCTGCCCCATGGAGCTTTCCACCTACTTCCGCATCAATGCCAAGAACACGGGCCAGTTCGAGCGCACGCTGATCATCGCCGACCGCGATGCCTACGTGAGCTACCTGGAAGGCTGCACGGCGCCCATGCGCGACGAAAACCAGCTGCATGCCGCGGTGGTGGAACTGGTGGCCCTGGAAAATGCCCAGATCAAATATTCGACGGTGCAAAACTGGTACCCCGGCGACAAGGAAGGTCGTGGCGGGATATACAACTTCGTGACCAAGCGCGGGGACTGCCGGGGAGCGCATTCCAAGATTTCCTGGACCCAGGTGGAAACGGGGTCGGCCATCACCTGGAAGTATCCCAGCGTGATCCTGCGGGGGGACCATTCGGTGGGCGAGTTCTACTCGGTGGCGCTCACCAACCACCGGCAGCAGGCGGACACCGGCACCAAGATGATCCACATGGGCAAGAACACCCGCAGCACCGTCATCTCCAAGGGCATTTCGGCGGGCCACGGACATCAGGCCTACCGCGGGCTGGTGCGCATCGCCCGTGCCGCCCAGAACGCGCGCAACTACACGCAGTGCGATTCCCTGCTGCTCGGGGACCGGTGCGCTGCGCATACGTTTCCCTACATCGAAGTGAAAAACGCTTCGGCCAAGGTCGAACACGAAGCGTCCACATCGCGCATCGGTGAAGACCAGCTGTTCTTCTGCCGCCAGCGCGGCCTTTCCATGGAAGACGCGGTGTCGATGATCGTGAACGGTTTTTGCAAGGAAGTGTTCAAGGAATTGCCCATGGAATTTGCCGTGGAAGCGCAGAAATTGCTCGGCGTGAGCCTCGAAGGCAGCGTCGGCTAAGGTCATAACATTCAGGAATCAACAATGCTCATCATCAAGGACTTGCACGCATCGGTGGGGGACAAGCCCATCCTCAAAGGCATCAACCTGACCGTGAAGGCAGGTGAAGTGCACGCCATCATGGGGCCAAACGGCTCGGGGAAAAGCACGCTGTCCAACGTGCTGGCCGGGCGGGAAAACGTGACGGTGACTTCAGGCTCCATTGACTACCTCGGTCATGACCTGCTGGCGCTGGAGGTGGAGGAACGCGCCCGGGAAGGCGTGTTCCTGGCCTTTCAGTATCCGGTCGAAATTCCCGGCGTGGGCAACGTATACCTGCTCAAGGCGGCGCTCAATGCCCAGCGCAAGCATCGCGGGCTGCCCGAACTCGACGCCATGGACTTCCTGGCGCTGGTCAAGGACAAGATGAAGCTCATGGAAATGAGCGAATCCATGCTCTACCGGGCCGTCAACGAAGGGTTCTCGGGCGGGGAAAAGAAGCGCAACGAGATTCTCCAGATGGCGGTGCTTGAACCGAGGCTCGCCATTCTCGACGAGACCGACTCCGGCCTGGACATCGACGCATTGAAGGTGGTGGCCAACGGCGTCAACAGCCTGCGCCATCCGGAACGGTCCATGATCCTGGTGACCCATTACCAGCGGTTGCTCGATTACATCAAGCCGGATTACGTTCACGTGCTGGCCGGAGGGCGCATCGTTCGCTCGGGTGGCCCGGAGCTCGCCCATGAACTGGAGAAACAGGGGTATGCCTGGGTCGGGGACGGGCAGTCGGGGCAGGAGGTTTCTTCCGGATCATGAGCATGGCCATCGCGCATTACCAGTCGGAATTCGAACGGCTGGGCGCCCTGCTGCCTTGGCAAGGGTCGTCCCAGTGGCAGTTGTGGCGCCAGGAAGGCCTGGCCCACTTTGCAGCGCAGGGCTTTCCCAGCACGCGCCAGGAAGAATGGAAGTACACCAGCCTCACCGCCCTGGAGAAGCTCGCGCTGTCCTGTGCGCCGGGTGACTCCGCCCCGCCCGTCTGGGAATCCCTCGAAGGGCATGTCTTGCTGCCGCGCGCGCGCCATCGCCTGGTGTTCGTGGACGGGGTATTCCAGCCCGCGCTTTCTCGCCTGGAGTCGCTGCCCCCCGGCGTTCGTGTGCGGCCCCTGTCTGCAGTGCCGGCCCAGGACAGCGCGCCGCTTCAGGCCCAGCTTCAGGCCATACGCAGCCGCACCCCCTTTACCGCCCTGAACGCGGCGTTCATGACCGAAGGGGTCTGGGTGAGCGCCTCCCCGGGGGCGTGCCTGGACGAACCGATGATGGTTCTGTACGTGACCACGGGCGGCGGGCGTGCCCACCACCTCGTGAATGCCTACGATCTGGGGGCGGGTGCCTGCCTGACGGTGGTTGAACAGTACCTGGGACTTGCGCAGGATCCCTACTTCGTCAACCAGGTGACGGGAGTGCAGCTGGCCGCAGGGGCGCAGCTGACCCACCTCAAGCTCCAGCAGGAAGGAGCCCGGTCCTACCACATCGGCGCACTGCAGGCGGTGCAGCAGGGCGATAGCCGGCTGGAGTCCCACGCCTTTGCCTTGTCCGGCGCTTTCGGGCGCAACGACCTGGAAACCGCACTGCACGAGCCTGGCGCTGCCGTCGTGATGAACGGCCTGTACCGGGTGAACGGGCGGGAATTCCAGGATTTCCACACCTGCATTCGCCATGAAAGTCCCGATTGCACCAGCGACGAGTATTTCAAGGGTGTGCTCGACGGTTCCGGGCGCGCCGTGTTCAACGGCAAGATCGTGGTGGCGCAGGATGCCCAGCACACGGCTTCCCGCCAGTCGAACCACAACCTGCTGCTGTCCGACCAGGCTGAAGTGGACACCAAACCGCAGCTGGAGATCTTTGCCGACGACGTCAAATGCAGCCACGGCGCGACGGTGGGGCAGCTGGACGAGGACCAGTGGTTCTACCTGCGTTCTCGCGGCCTCGAATCGGACCATGCGCGTGCCCTGCTGATCGAGGCGTTTGCCCTCGAGTTGCTGTCCGGCATCGGCGACACCGGCCTGCGGGCCGCCATGGACCAGCTGTTGCGGGGGCGCAGCCATGGATGACGTTCAAAGCCTGCGCCGGCAGTTTCCCATCCTCTCCCGTCAAGTGCACGGGCGCCCGCTGGTCTACCTGGACAATGCGGCCACCACCCAGAAACCGCTGGCCGTGATTGAAGCCGAGCGCCACTACTATGAATTCCAGAATGCCAACATCCACCGGGGCGTGCATGCCCTGAGCCAGGAAGCGACCGACGCGTTCGAAGCGGCCCGCGACACCGTGCGCGCATTCCTGAATGCGCCGCGCCGCGAGGAAATCGTGTTCACCCGCGGCGCCACGGAAGCCATCAACCTGGTGGCGCACAGCTGGGGGCGGTCCAATCTGGCGGCCGGCGACGAAATACTGGTGAGCGAAATGGAGCACCATGCCAACATCGTTCCCTGGCAGCTGCTCTGCGAAGCCACCGGCGCCGTTCTGAAGGTCATTCCCATCGACGAGCGCGGCGCCCTGGTGCCGGGCGCCTTCGAATCCCTGCTGGGCCCCCGCACGCGCCTGGTGGGCATTACCCAGGTTTCCAATGCCTTGGGCACGGTCAATCCCGTCGCCGACATCGTTCGCAAAGCCCATCAGGCAGGCGCCCTGGTGCTGGTGGACGGGGCGCAGGCGGTGGCGCACCTGTCCGTGGACGTGAGCGCGCTGGATTGCGACTTTTTCGTGTTCTCCGGCCACAAGCTTTACGGGCCCACGGGCATCGGCGTCCTGTACGGCAAGCGCGACCTTCTGGAGAAAATGCCGCCCTACCAGGGCGGGGGCGACATGATCGCCCAGGTGACGTTCAAAAAAACCACCTACAACGAATTGCCTTACAAGTTCGAAGCGGGCACGCCCCACATTGCCGGTGCCGTCGGCCTGGGCGCGGCCATTGATTTCGTCCGCTCGGTGGGACTCGAGGCGATTGCCGCCCACGAAGACGCGCTGCTCGCCCAGGCCACCCGGCTTGCCGGCGAGTTCCAGGGGCTGCAGGTGATCGGTACGGCGCCCGGCAAGGCCAGCATCCTGTCTTTCGTGATGAAAGGCGTGCACCCCCATGACATCGGCACCATTCTCGACCGGGAAGGGGTGGCCATCCGCACCGGACACCACTGCGCCATGCCGGTGATGGACCATTACCATCTGCCGGCGACCGCGCGGGCGTCTTTCGCACTCTACAACACGCCCGACGAAGTGGACGCCCTGTTTCGCGCCCTGCGCCGGGTGGAGGAGCTGTTCCTGAAATGAGCGACTTGCGCGACCTGTACCAGGAAGTGATTTTCGACCACAACCGGCATCCGAGGAATTTCGGGCCCTTGCCGGAAGCCAACCGGCATGCCGACGGCTTCAATCCGCTCTGCGGCGACCGCCTGACCCTGCACCTGCGCGTGGAAGGCGGCGTGATCCGGGAGGCCCGTTTCGAAGGTGCCGGATGCGCCATTTCAACCGCCTCCGCGTCGCTCATGACGGAAGCGCTGAAAGGGAAAACCGAGGCGGAAGCCGCCACCCTGTTCGAAGGGTTTCACCATATGGTGAAAGGCGAGCCCGTGTCCGTGGACCTGGGCAAGCTGTCGGTTCTTGCCGGCGTCAGCGAGTTTCCGGCGCGGGTGAAGTGCGCCACGCTCGCCTGGCACACCCTTAACGCGGCCCTCAAGAACGAGCCGGAACCTGTTTCGACGGAGTGAACATGTCCGTATTCGAATGGCTGGGAAAATCGGATCAGCCGGACGCTTCGGAGCCGGAAGCGCCCAGTGCGCGGGAAGCGCTGGAACAATCGGTCATCGAAGCGCTCAAGACCGTTTTCGACCCTGAAATTCCGGTCAACATCTACGACCTGGGACTGATTTACGGGCTGGCGATCGACCCCGAAACCGCCCACGTGGAGATCCAGATGACCCTCACGGCACCCGGCTGTCCGGTGGCCCAGACGTTCCCCGGCGAAGTGGAGCGGCGGGTCATGGAAGTCCCGGGCATCCAGAGCGCCAAGGTGGAGCTGGTCTGGGATCCGCCCTGGACGCGCGAGCGCATGAGCGAAGCGGCCATGCTCACCCTGGGCATGCTCTGAACCGCAATCCGTCTTTCTTTTCTTGCCCGCAGCATCACCGCATCCCCTGACAATGCGTCCTTTGGGAGATGCGGATGGCTTTTTCCGTGATCAGCAGCCGGGCCCTGGTGGGCGTCGCCGCGCCTGCAGTCCAGGTCGAAGTGCATCTGGCCAACGGTCTGCCCCAGTTCAACCTGGTGGGCCTCCCGGACAAGGAGGTTCGCGAGAGCCGTGAACGGGTGCGGGCCGCGCTGTCCAATTGCGGCTTCAGGTTCCCGTCCCGCCGCGTGACCGTGAACCTGGCCCCTGCCGACCTGCCAAAACAGTCCAGCCGGTTTGACCTTCCGATTGCCCTGGGCATCCTGGCCGCTTCGGGCCAGCTGGACGAACGCGCGTTGCCGCTGCATGAGTTCGCCGGTGAACTGGCTTTGAGCGGGGCGCTGCGCCCGGTGCGCGGCGCATTTCCCATGGCTGTCGCGGTCGGGCGTGCCGGGCGAAAGTTCGTGCTGCCGGCTGATTGCGCCGAACAGGGAGCCCTGGCAGGCGGCACGGAAATCATCGCGGCCCGGCACCTGATGGAGGTTTGCCGCCACCTGTCGGGCGAGCAGCCGCTCGCGTCCGTCCCGGCGCAGGCGGCATGCCCTGCCGCACCGGCCTACCCTGACATGGCGGACGTGCGCGGACAGCAACGGGCCAGGCGGGCTTTGGAAATTGCGGCGGCCGGAGGCCACCATGTGCTGATGACAGGGCCTCCGGGGAGCGGAAAATCCATGCTGGCGGCGCGCTTCCCGGGCATTTGCCCGCCCATGGAGGAGACCGAAGCCATGGAAGCGGCGGCCATCCAGTCGGCCAGCACCGAAGGGTTTTGCACCGACCACTGGCGCCGCAGGCCTTTCCGGCAACCCCATCATGCAGCCACGGTTGCCGCAATGGCGGGCGGCGGAGCCCGCTCGGCACCCGGCGAAGCGTCCCTGGCTCACGGCGGGGTGCTGCATCTGGACGAAATGGCCGAATTCACGCGCAGTGTTCTGGAAGTGCTGCGCGAACCTCTCGAAACGGGCGTGATCACGGTTTCGCGGGCGGCCAGAAAAGTCACGTATCCGGCCCGCTTTCAGCTGGTCGGCACCATGAATCCCTGCCCCTGCGGATTTTTGGGACACCCCTCGGGGCGATGCCACTGTTCTCCCGAACAGGTGGCGCGCTACCTGAACCGCATTTCAGGACCCCTGATGGACCGCATCGACCTGATGCTGGACGTGCCGCCGCAGCCAGCCCGCGTCGTGCAGCAGGACCCATGTGGTGAATCGAGCGAAGCGGTGCGGTTGCGGGTGGCGCTGGCGGCGCGGCGTCAGCAGGAACGGCAGGGATGCCTCAACGGGCGTCTTCCCGTGGAAGGCCTGTTTCGCCATGGGATGCTGGACGACACGGGGCGAGCCCTGCTGGCACGCGCTGCGGACCGTTTCAGTCTGTCGGCCCGGGCCGTGCATCGTGTCCTGCGGGTCGCCCGTACCGTGGCGGATCTCCGGGCCGATGCCTGCGTGAGCGGAGACGCCCTGGCGGAAGCGCTGGGCTACAGGTGCCGGCACTGTGCCGAAGCGTGAGCCCTATCAGTCCTCATCGGCCGGCTCGGGCTTTTCTTTGCCGTGGCCCAGGAACAGGATCTGGAGCGCGGGAGCCACCACCAGCAGCATGATCGGGCCCAGCAGCATGCCGCCCACCACCACGGTGGCGAGCGGTTTTTGCACCTGGCTGCCGATGCCGGTCGAGATGGCGGCCGGCAGCAGCCCGATGCAGGCGGACAGCGCCGTCATCAGCATGGGCCGCATGCGCTGTTCGGCTGCGTTGAACATGGCCTCGACCGGAGGCATGCCTTTGACCACGAGGTGGTTGTAGTACGTGATGACCAGGATCCCGTTCATCACCGACACGCCAAACAGCGACACGAACCCGATGGCCGCGGACACGCTGAAATGCAGTCCGGTGACGAACAGCGCGAATATGCCCCCTGCTATGGAGAAGGGAATGGCCGCCAGGGCAAGCAGGCTGTCACGCATGGAACTGAACAGGGTGTAGAGCAGGATCACGATGATGGCGAGCGCCACGGGCAGGATGAATGCCAGGCGCTTCTTGGCGAGCTGGAGCTCCTCGAACTCGCCGGACCAGACCGTGCGGTAGCCTTCGGGCAGGGGCACCGCTTCCGCTACGCGCCGTTGCGCTTCGGCCACGGTGCTGCCCAGGTCGCGTCCCCGCACGCTGAACTTGACCGGGATGAAGCGTTGGTTGCGCTCGTGGTAGATGTAGGAGGCGCCGGTGTCCAGACGGATGGTGGCCAGTTCGTTCAAGGGAATGTACGCCGTGGCGCCGCCGGGCGTCTGGTAGCCCACCTTGATACGTCGCACCGCGTCGACATCCTTGCGGAATTCCGGTGACAGCCTCACCGTCAGGGCGAACTGGCGATCCCCTTCGTACACGGTGGTGGCCTGGGTGCCACCCAGGGCGGCCTGCACCACCGTGTTGACGTCCCCGGTGTTGAGCCCGTAACGCGCGGCCTTGGCACGGTCCACGGTGATGTCCAGGTTGGGTTGGCCCAGCACGCGGAACACTCCCAGGTCCGTGACGCCCCGGATTTTGGACATTTCGGCCTGGACCTGGTCGGCCAGCTTTTCGAGGACGGCGAGGTCCGGGCCGATGATTTTGATCGAGTTGGCGCCTTTGATGCCGGACAGCCCCTCTTCCACGTTGTCCTGGATGTATTGGGAAAAGTTGAGTTCGACGCCTGTGAACTCCCGGTCGAATTCCTTCTGGATCTGGTCGATCAGTTTTTTCTTGGTCATGTCCCTCGGCCATTCGTCGAAGGGCTTGAGGGGGACGAAAAATTCCGCATTGTAAAAGCCGGCGGCATCGCTGCCGTTGTCCGGACGGCCGTGCTGGGAGACGGCCGTGATGACTTCGGGATGGCTGATCAGGATGCGGCGCATGCGGTCCACCACGGGCATGCCGGCCTCCAGCGAAATGGTGGGCGGCAAGCTTGCGCGGATCCACAGGTTGCCTTCTTCCAGGGTGGGCAGGAACTCGGAGCCGGTGCGGGCGAAAAGAATCACGGACAGGACGAGGAACAGCGAGCCGAGCAGCACGGTGGCGCGCACATGGCCAAGCGCCCAACGCAGGACGGGGCGGTAGAGCGCCCGCAGTTTTTCCACCAGCAGCGTTTCCTGTTCCTTCACTTCCTTGGGCAGCAGCAGTGAGGCGAGGACCGGCGTGACGGTGAACGTGGCGAGCAGCGCGCCGGCCAGCGCATAGCCGTAGGTGCGCGCCATCGGTCCGAAAATCTGGCCTTCCACGCCCTGCATGGTGAACAGCGGGATGAAGGCGGCAACCGTGATGGCGGTGGAGAACAGGATGGCGCGATCCACCTGGATGGCGCTGACGAAAATGAGCCGCAGGCGGCTGGTCCAGCCGTGGCTTTCAAGCAGCTGCCGGTAGCCGCTTTGCGCCTGGTCGTGCAGCAGTTCGGTGCGCGCGTCGGCCCTTTTCTGGAAATTCCTGAAAATGTTTTCGACCATGATGACGGCCGAGTCCACGATGATGCCGAAATCGACGGCCCCGAGCGACAGGAGGTTGGCGGACTCTCCGGTCAGCACCAGCATGATGATGCTGAAGAACAGGGCGAAAGGAATGTTCGCGCTGACGATGATGGCGCTGCGCAGGTCGCCCAGGAATATCCACTGGATGAAGAACACCAGCAGGCAGCCGAAAATCAGGTTATGCACCACCGTGTGGGTCGTGACGGACACGAGGGAGGTCCGGTCGTAGAAAGGGACCAGCTTGACTCCGGCCGGCAGCGTTCCGTCGCTGTTGATTTTCTGCACTTCCGACTTGATGCGGGCGACCACGGCGTTGGTCTGCATGGTGCGGTTCATCACGACGATGGCGGCCACCACGTCGTCTTCCTTGTCGCGCCCGGCCCGGCCCAGCCGGGGAACGTACCCCACGCTCACTTTGGCGACGTCGCTCACGCGGACCGGCACGCCGCCCGTCTGGCTGAGGACGATGTTTTCGATGTCGCCGACCTTGTACCCTTTGGTCAGGTCCAGGGCGCCGCCGCTGTCGATCAGCCCGATGCCGCGGATGTTGACCGA
>JAKBBG010000098.1 GCA_021826025.1 Pseudomonadota bacterium
GCGCGTTCCAGCCCCTCCATCAGGGCCGGCTCTCCGATTTCGGAACCATTGGTGATGCCGTAAACCACAGGCAGTTCGGCCGCGCGAAGAATGGGCGCGTTGGCTGGAAGCATGGGCGACACGGCATCACAGCCGGGACCCTGCCAGGCCAAGTCCTGGCCTTCCAGAGACTGCGGAACGCCGTCCCACGCCACCACGCGAAACAGGCGCAGCCGTACCTTCGCATGGGGGTAGTCAAAACGTCGGGAAATCCAGGGAAACGCGCGCCGCAAGTCGATTCCCAGTTCTTCGCGAAGCTCGCGACGCAATGCTTCAGGGAAGGCCTCCCCGGATTCCACTTTGCCTCCCGGGAATTCCCAATAGCCGGCATAAGGTTTTCCGGCCGGTCTCCTGGCCAGCAAATAGCGTCCTTGGCGGTCCACCAGAACCGCAGCCACGACCTCGACCCGGCTCACGGCAGGCGCGGCATGCCTTGGCGCCCCACCCAGTCCCGGGCAAAGTGCCAGGCGGAACGGCCGCTGCGCCCTCCCCGCTGCAATGCCCACTGCAGCGCATCGCTCCGGAAAAGTTCCGGCTCGGTCACGTCCCCGCCCAGGACAGCGATCCAATGGGCGGCGATTTCAAGATAGGCATCCTGGTCAAAAGGGTAAAAGGACACCCAAAGCCCGAAACGGTCTGACAGGGAAATCTTTTCCTCGACCGTTTCACCCGGATGTATTTCGCCATCGCGGTGGCGGGTTTCCTGGTTTTCCGAAAAATATTCGGGCATCAGGTGGCGCCGGTTGCTCGTGGCATACACCAGCACATGCTCCGAGGGGGCGGCCAGGGATCCGTCGAGAACCGTTTTGAGGGCCTTGTAATGGGCCTCTCCGGCTTCGAAGGAAAGGTCGTCGCAAAACAGGATGAAACGCTCAGGCCGGCCTTCGAGGAGGTCCATCACTTCCGGAAGGTCCACCAAATGGTCTTTGTCCATCTCCACCAGGCGCAACCCCTGACCTGCAAACTCCGTCAGCAGGGCCTTGATCAGCGACGATTTTCCCGTGCCGCGAGCGCCTGTCAGGAGCACGTTGTTGGCCGGTTTGCCGGCCAGGAACTGGCGGGTGTTTTCAGTGACCCGGCGCTTCTGTTCGTCGATGTCGCACAAATCCTCCAGCCGTACCGCATGGGGGTGCATGATGGGCTGCAGCCACCCGGCCGTGCCGCTGCGCCGCCAACGCCAAGCCACAGCAGCGTTCCAGTCCGAACGGGGGGGCGACGGTGGCAGCCACGCTTCCAGTCGCTTGAGCAGCGCTTCGGCGCGGGCCATCAGCTGTTTCAGTTCGGAATCCATGGCCGTCAGCTGCGGTAATCGGCGTTAATGCGCACGTAATCGTAGGAAAAGTCGCAGGTCCAGACCGTGGCTTGCGCGTCCCCCCGTCCCAGAACAATGCGAATAGTGATTTCCGGCTGTTTCATGATGCGCTGCCCGTCCGATTCCTGATAGGAGTCGGCACGCCCTCCCCCTTCCGAAACCAGGACCTCGTCCAGGTACAGCCGGATGCCGGACACTTCCAGATCTTCGATGCCGGCATACCCGACTGCAGCCAGGATACGGCCCAGGTTGGGATCGGACGCGAAAAAGGCCGTCTTGACGAGAGGGGAATGGGCGATGGCATAGGCGACCTGCAGGCATTCCTCTTCAGTGCGCCCGCCTTCCACCTGCACCGTAATGAATTTGGTTGCGCCTTCCCCGTCACGCACGATGGCCTGCGCCAGATCGATGGCCACAGCCACGACTCCTTCGCGCAGGGCGCGGTACCCCTCGCTGTCAGCTTGCGCGATTTCCGGGTGTCCGGAGGCGCCCGTGGCCATCACCACGAAAGAATCGTTGGTGGACGTGTCCCCATCCACCGTGATGCGATTAAAGGACAGGTTGGCGGCCTCTTCGGTCAACTGCTGCAACAGCTCCGGCCGGATGGCGGCATCGGTCGCAATGAATCCCAGCATGGTGGCCATGTTGGGGCGAATCATGCCCGCCCCCTTGGAAATCCCCGTGACCACCACCGGTCTGCCGTCCACCAGCACCTTGCGGGAGGAAGCCTTGGACACCGTGTCCGTGGTCATGATGGCCTCTGCAGCGGCCCCCCACAGATCCGGCCCCAGCGCTTCCTGTGCCGGCCTGATGCCGGCCAGCAGACGCTCCATGGGGAGGCGCTCCAGGATCACGCCTGTGGAAAAGGGAAGGACCGTATCGGCAGGAATGCCGAGTCGTGCCGCCACCGCATCGCACGTGGCCCGGGCGTCCTGCAGGCCGGGTTCCCCGGTACCGGCATTGGCACAGCCGGTATTGACGATCAGGGCGCGCGGTGCCGCGCGTTTCAGGTGGTCCCGGCAAACCAGGACCGGGGCCGCACAAAACCGGTTGCGCGTGAACACGGCACCTACCCGGCTGCCGGGCGGCAGCGTCACCAACAGCAGGTCGCGTCGCCCCGCCTTGCGAATGCCTGCGGCCACCGGCCCCAGCAAAACACCGGGGACGGGAAACAGTTGGGCAGGATCTGGAGCTTGCAGGCGAACCGGCATTGAAAACTCCTCAGTTCAGGCGACCGTGGCAATGTTTGTATTTCTTTCCCGAACCGCAGGGACAGGGATCGTTGCGGCCCACCTTGGGCACGTCGCGCCGCACGGGCTGAGCTGCCGCCGCGTCGGGCGCCTCTTCGCCCGCCAGGGCCTGTTCGTAATCGGCATGGTGGTAACGCACGTTGGACGGCGTGGGGGTCGCCTCTTCGGCCACGCTTTCCACGGCCTCCTGGGTCTGCACTTCCACCACGCAAAGGACACGCGTCACTTCCCGCCGGATGGTGTCGAGCATGGCGCCGAACAGTTCGAACGCTTCGCGCTTATATTCCTGCTTGGGATTTTTCTGGGCATATCCGCGCAAATGGATGCCCTGGCGCAAATGATCGAGCGCCGCCAGGTGCTCGCGCCAATGGCTGTCGATGGATTGCAGCATCACGGCACGTTCGTAGGATTGGAGCACGTGCGCATCCACCACGGAAAACTTTTCCTGGTAGGCGTCATCAGCCATCTTTCGGATGCGGGACAGCAAACTGTCCTCGTCCAGCGTCGGCTCGTCGGCGAGCCATTGCCGCACGGGGCAGTCGATGCGGTACTCCTGGGCCAGAACGCGCGCGAGCGCGTCAAGGTCCCACTGCTCCTCCGCCGTCTCGGGCGGAATGGCTGCCCTGAATTCCGCCTCCAGCACATCGTTTCGCATCGCCTGGATGGTGTCGGAAATGTTCTGGGCTTCGAGCAGTTCGTTGCGTTGGTGGTATATGACCTTGCGCTGGTCGTTCGCCACATCGTCATATTCCAGCAACTGCTTGCGGATGTCGAAGTTGCGCGCCTCCACCTTGCGTTGCGCGTTTTCGATGGCGCGCGTCACCCAGGGATGTTCGATGGCTTC
>JAKBBG010000032.1 GCA_021826025.1 Pseudomonadota bacterium
CGCCCAGTCCTACGGCGGCAAGCTCAGCGTCAATGCGCTCAGCACGCTTGCCACCACCGGCAGCAACGTCACCGTCACCGGCGCCGCCACCCTGGGCGCCAACACCACCGTCAACGCCGGCGCCGGCGCCGTCACCTTCACGGGCGCCGTGAACGGCAACGCATCCGGTGCCGACAGCCTCACCGTCACCAGCAGCGGCACCAGCAAGTTCGGCAGTTCCGTCGGCGCCACCAGCGCCCTCGCGAGCCTCACCCTCAACGGCGGCGGCGCCGACCAGCTGGGCGGCAACGTCACCACCACGGGTGCCCAGTCCTATGGAGGGCCCCTCACCCTCAACGGCAACGCCACCCTCAGCGCCGGCAGCAGCGCCGTCACGTTCAACAGCACCGTGGATGGGGCCAGGACCCTGGCCGTCGCCAGCACCGGCACCACCACCTTCGGCAGCACCGTGGGCGCCAACACGCCCCTCACAAGCCTCACCGTGACCGGCGCCGCCGGAACCACCGTGCTCAACGGCAACGTCACCACCAATGGCGCCCAGTCCTACGGCGGTGCGCTCACCATCGACACCAACACCCTGATCGGCGCCGGAGCCGGCGCCGTCACCTTCACGGGCGCCGTGAACGGCAACGCATCCGGTGCCGACAGCCTCACCGTCACCAGCAGCGGCACCAGCAAGTTCGGCAGTTCCGTCGGCGCCACCAGCGCCCTCGCGAGCCTCACCCTCAACGGCGGCGGCGCCGACCAGCTGGGCGGCAACGTCACCACCACGGGTGCCCAGTCCTATGGAGGCCCCCTCACCCTCAACGGCAACGCCAGCCTCAGCGCCGGCACCGGCGCCGTCACCTTCAGCGGCAACATAAGCGGCGGCAAGGCCCTGGCCATCATCAGCACCGGCACCACCACCTTCGGCGGCGCCATGACCCTTTCGAGCCTCGCGGTGAGCGGCCCCACCACCCTGAGCGCCAACACCAGCGTCAACGCCGGCACCGGCGCCGTCACCTTCACCGGCGCCGTGGACGGCAACGCCGCGCTGGCCGTCGCCAGCACCGGCACCACCACCTTCGGCAGCACCGTGGGCGCCAACACGCCCCTCACAAGCCTCACCGTGACCGGCGCCGCCGGAACCACCGTGCTCAACGGCAACGTCACCACCAATGGCGCCCAGTCCTACGGCGGTGCGCTCACCATCGACACCAACACCCTGATCGGCGCCGGAGCCGGCGCCGTCACCTTCACGGGCGCCGTGAACGGCAACGCATCCGGTGCCGACAGCCTCACCGTCACCAGCAGCGGCACCAGCAAGTTCGGCAGTTCCGTCGGCGCCACCAGCGCCCTCGCGAGCCTCACCCTCAACGGCGGCGGCGCCGACCAGCTGGGCGGCAACGTCACCACCACGGGTGCCCAGTCCTATGGAGGGCCCCTCACCCTCAACGGCAACGCCACCCTCAGCGCCGGCAGCAGCGCCGTCACCTTCAGCGGCAACATAAGCGGCGGCAAGGCCCTGGCCATCATCAGCACCGGCACCACCACCTTCGGCGGCGCCATGACCCTTTCGAGCCTCGCGGTGAACGGCCCCACCGCCCTGAGCGCCGACACCAGCGTCAACGCCGGCACCGTCACCTTCACCGGCGCCGTGGACGGCAACGCCGCGCTGGCCGTCAGCAGCTCCGGCACCACCACCTTCGGCAGCACCGTGGGCGCCAACACGCCCCTCACAAGCCTCACCGTGACCGGCGCCACCGGAACCACCGTGCTCAACGGCAGCGTCACCACCAGCGGCGCCCAGTCCTACGGCGGCAAGCTCAGCGTCAATGCGCTCAGCACGCTTGCCACCACCGGCAGCAACGTCACCGTCACCGGCGCCGCCACCCTGGGCGCCAACACCACCGTCAACGCCGGCGCCGGCAACGTCGCCTTCAGCAATACCGTCAACGACGCCACCGCCGGCGCCGACAGCCTCACCGTCAACAACACCGGCACCACCACCTTCGGCAGCTCCGTCGGCGCCACCAGCGCCCTCGCAGGCCTCACGGTCACTTCCGGCGGCACCGTCCTGAACGGCAACCTGACCGTCAACGGCCCGATCGGTTTTTCATCGGGCGTCACACTGGGCAACAACGTCATCGTCACGGAAGGAAGCGCCTCCAGTGTCACCTTCGGAGGCGCCGTTGACGACAGCGTCGCCGGCGCACACGCCCTCACTCTCAGCGCGTCCGGCGCCACCCTCTCCCTGGGCGGGGCCGTCGGCAGCACCCAGGCGCTGGGCAGCCTGACCATCACGGCCGGCAATGCCGCCTCCTTCACTTTGCCGGCCGTCAGCGCCGGCACCTTCAGCTTCACGGACACGGTGGCCGGCGGCAACGTCGGCCAATCCGGTGCCCTGAACGTCACCGGCGCCGCCACGCTGACCAGCGGCGCCAACAGCATCACGCTGAACAATGCCGGCAACAGCTTGGGCACCATTCGCGTGGTCAGCGGCAAGGATGTCGCAATCACCGATGCCAGTGGGCTGACGGTCTCCGGAATCAGCGCCACCGGCAACGTGCTGGTCGATACCCTGAGCGGCAACCTGACCGTCACCGGGAACATCGCCACGACGGCCGCCACCGCCTCCGCCCTGACGCTGGAAGCTGACAGCACCCTGAACCGCGTGGCGACGCCAGGCGCCAGCGACAATGGAGGCAACGTGCTGATCAACAGCGGAAGGCTGAGCGTCGGTTCGGGCGGCATCGGAACGGTTTACACGGGCAGCATCGCCAACAGCACGGGCGTGGCCGGCGCTGCCGGCTCCGGGCATTCCCGTTACTGGAGCGACACCAACGGCCATACCGGCTACACCACGGCACTCGCCGCCGGCATCGATGCCATCTACCGCGAACAGCCAGTGCTCACGCTCACCCCGGGGGCACCGGGCAGCGGCCGCACCTACAACGCCACCACCACGACCGCCACCCTGACCACCACCGGCCAGGTCAACGGCGACAGCGGCTCAGGCACCGGCACCCTCGGCATCAGCGGCTCCGGCACGACGCTGCGCGGCGCGGGAACCTATACGATCAGTGTAAGCAACGTCAGTGCCGGCGCCACCTTGGGCGGCCTCGGCTACGCGGCACAGGCAGGCCCCGACAGCAATTACACCATCGTGCCCAAGCCGCTTGCCGTGACCGGCCTCACCACGCCCGCCAGCAAGGTCTACGACGGCACCACGACCGCTGCCGCGAGCGGCAGCCCCACCCTGCTCGCGGCAGAAACAGCCGGTGCCGGCTCTTCCACCGACGGCAAGCCTTATACCGGCGACACCGTGAGCGTGGGTGGCACCGCCACGGGAACCTACAACAGCAAGGACGTGGCCAGCGCCACCACCGTCACTTTCACCGGCCTGTCCCTTTCCGGCGCCCAGGCCGCCGACTACACGCTGAACCCCGCCACGGCCAGCGCCACCATCACGCCCGCCTCGCTCACCGTCACCGGCACCACCGTGGCCGGCAAGGTGTACGACGGCACCACGGCCGCCGCCCTCACCGGCGGCACCCTGGCGGGCGTCATCGGCTCCGATGCCGTCACCCTCGCCCAGGCCGGCACCTTCACCAGCAAGAACGCGGGCACCGGCATCGCCGTCACCGCCGCCGACTCCCTCTCGGGCAGCGGCGCCGGCAACTACACCCTCATTCAGCCCACGGGGCTTTCCGCCACCATCACCCCCAAGCCGCTTGCCGTGACCGGCCTCACCACGCCCGCCAGCAAGGTCTACGACGGCACCACGACCGCTGCCGCGAGCGGCAGCCCCACCCTGCTCGCGGCAGAAACAGCCGGTGCCGGCTCTTCCACCGACGGCAAGCCTTATACCGGCGACACCGTGAGCGTGGGTGGCACCGCCACGGGAACCTACAACAGCAAGGACGTGGCCAGCGCCACCACCGTCACTTTCACCGGCCTGTCCCTTTCCGGCGCCCAGGCCGCCGACTACACGCTGAACCCCGCCACGGCCAGCGCCACCATCACGCCCGCCTCGCTCACCGTCACCGGCACCACCGTGGCCGGCAAGGTGTACGACGGCACCACGGCCGCCGCCCTCACCGGCGGCACTCTGGCGGGCGTCATCGGCTCCGATGCCGTCACCCTCGCCCAGGCCGGCTCCTTCGCCAGCAAGAACGCGGGCACCGGCATCGCCGTCACGGCCGCCGACTCCCTCTCGGGCAGCGGCGCCGGCAACTACACCCTGACCCAGCCCACCGGACTTGCCGCCAGCATCACCCCCAAGCCCATCACGGTCAGCGCCAACGCCGCCAACAAAGCCTATGACGGCACCACCGCCGCCACCGTCGCCCTTGCCAGCAGCGGCGTGGTGGCCGGCGACACCCTCTCCTTCACGGACAGCTCCGCCACCTTCTCCGACGCGAACGTGGGGACCGGCAAGACCGTGACCGTGCTGGGCATCGCAGCCAGCGGCACCGACGCCACCAACTACAGCCTCAACAACACCTCCGCCACTACCACCGCCAGCATCACGCCGGCCCAGCTGAGCGTGACCGGCACCACGGCGGCAAACAAGGTCTATGACGGCACCACGGCCGCCACCCTCACCGGCGGCACCCTGGCAGGCGTCATCGGCTCCGATGCCGTCACCCTCGCCCAGGCCGGCTCCTTCGCCACCAAGAACGCGGGCACCGGCATCGCCGTCACGGCCGCCGATTCCCTCTCGGGCAGCGGCGCCGGCAACTACACCCTCATTCAGCCCACGGGGCTTTCCGCCAGCATCACGCCCAAGCCCATCACGGTCAGCGCCGCCGCTGCCAACAAGACCTATGACGGCACCACCGCCGCCACCGTCGCCCTCTCCAGCAGCGGCGTGGTGGCCGGCGACACCCTCTCCTTCACGGACAGCTCCGCCACCTTCTCCGACAAGAACGCGGGCACCGGCAAGACCGTGAGCGTGATGGGCATCGCGGCCTCCGGCACCGACGCCACCAACTACAGCCTCAACAACACCTCCGCCACTACCACCGCCAGCATCACGCCGGCCCAGCTGAGCGTGACCGGCACCACGGCGGCAAACAAGGTCTATGACGGCACCACGGCCGCCACCCTCACCGGCGGCACCCTGGCAGGCGTCATCGGCTCCGATGCCGTCACCCTCGCCCAGGCCGGCTCCTTCGCCACCAAGAACGCGGGCACCGGCATCGCCGTCACGGCCGCCGATTCCCTCTCGGGCAGCGGCGCCGGCAACTACACCCTCATTCAGCCCACGGGGCTTTCCGCCAGCATCACGCCCAAGCCCATCACGGTCAGCGCCGCCGCTGCCAACAAGACCTATGACGGCACCACCGCCGCCACCGTCGCCCTCTCCAGCAGCGGCGTGGTGGCCGGCGACACCCTCTCATTCACGGACACCTCCGCCACCTTCTCCGACGCGAACGTGGGGACCGGCAAGACCGTGACCGTGCTGGGCATCGCGGCCTCCGGCGCCGACGCCACCAACTACAGCCTCAACAACACGACGGCCACAGCGACCGCAAGCATCACGTCAACATCGCCCATTTCCATCATCACCGGCACCAGCACAGGCGGTACGGGAGGCACCAGCACCAGCGACAACACGGCCGCGGCTTACACGAGCGCCTTGCCCAACTTCCTCGCCACCGGCGTGCTGGGTTCCATCGGCGGTTCGGCCAAAACAGGCATCGCCATGCTGACGCCACCCGCCCCCACTTTCGCGGGGCCTGCACCGACCCCCGCCACTACGCCGACGCCGGCACCGGCCGCTTCCCAGTCCAGCCCATCGTCCGCCCCGGCCGCAACCGGGTCCGCGACGCCTTCGCCCCAGCAACCGGCCGCCGGCAGCGAGCCCTCAGCCCCCGTGACCGTGACCGTGGTGCTGACGGGCAGCAACGGCAACGCGCTGCTTTCCGTCGTCAACAACGGCATCAGGTTGCCGGATAATCAGCCATAGCAACTGCCCGGAACGGGCAAGGACAGGCGGCTCACGCCGCCCAGAGATGGAATGCCACCAGTGCACGCCAGGGTGAAAAGGCGGAAAGCCACTCCCTGGCCTGGGGAGCGCTCACCGGTTCCCGCGAGCCCAGCACGCGCTGCAGCTGACGGCGCATGGCCACGTCGCCATGAAGCGACCCGTCAAGCCAGCCAAACCCCCGCATCAGGGCATAATCCACGGTCCAAGGCCCGATCCCGCGCCGGGACAGCAAAGTGGCACGGATCTCTTCCACCGGCAGGGTGTCGGCCCAACGCTGCAGCGGCAACGTCCCGCTGGAAATTTCCCGGGCCAGCGCCACCAGCGCTTCCGCCTTGCCCAGGGTGAATCCGGCTGCACGCAAATCGGCCGGTTCGAGCCGGGCCACGGCTTTCGCATCCGGATAACACAACAGTCCGCCGGAATGGGGTTTGCCGGCCAGGCGCACCAGCTTGCGCCGGGCAGCCACCGCCGCACGCACGCTGATTTGCTGGCTGGTGATGGCCCAGCTCAGGGCTTCGAACGGCGTGGCGACCAAAGGCACGCGCAAGCCGGAATGGCGTGCGATGAGCGGTCCCAGGGCCGGATGCTGCCGGTACTTCCTTTCGAACACGGCCACGGGCTGGGTGAGGCCCAGCATGCGCCGGACCAGCCGGCCGAAGCGCTCCCCATCGCCGTCCCGTTCCGGCCCGTCCACGGCCAATTGCGCAACGGCACGACGGGACGAGAAATGCACCGTCAGGCAGGCGGGGTCGCCCTGCCATATGAGGCCTTTCTGCAGCACCGGGCCGTCCACGCGTTCCGACACCCGCTCAGGGTCCCGCTGGTGAAATTCGAGCGTGTCCGCCACGCGGTAGCTGCGTGGCAGCGGCAGTTCGAGAATCCGGATCGAGGTGCGGGAAGGCCGTTTCAAGCGACCCCCGTCAGCCGCCGTTTCCCAGCATGCCGAATTCCACCGGCGTTTTCACGTAGAACAGGTGGACCTGTTCCTGGGAAAGGCGCGCAAACAGGCGCTCGGCCTCCTCTTCCGTCACGGCGAGCAGGACTTCCTGGGGCTGGTCCCCCAGCTCGAAAAAATGCGCCGAGTGGATGCGCCCGTGCCGCCCGAACCCTTCGCTCGCGGGCAGGCGCGTGGCCCCGCGCAGGCCCAGTTCGCGCGCCGTGCGCATGAGCCATTCCGCCAGCGGCATGTGGTGGTGCTGCCGGTCCTGCTGGGTGAAAAACGTGATCTGGTAGCCTTTCATGAATGTCTCCTCAGGCGGATTTCAGCAGATGCCACGAGGCCAGTCCGGCCAGCGTCATGGCAAGCGAACCGGTCACGTGGACGGCGATGCCCGCCATGGCCCAGACGAGCCGCCCTTCCTGCAACAGGGAAACCACTTCCGCCGAAAACGTGGAAAAGGTGGTGAGCCCGCCGCAAAAGCCGGTGATGATGAAAAGCCGCCATTCCGGCGAAAGGTTCGGCGCATCCACAAAATACGCGGCGGCGAACCCGATGATGTAGCCGCCGATGAGATTGGCCATCAGCGTGCCGGGAGGCAGGCTGGGCAGCAGGGTATTGAGCTTCACGCCGAGCTGCCAGCGCAGCAGGGCGCCGAGGGCGGCGCCGATCGATATTGCCAGAATGGGTTTCCACATGATCCTGTCCAGGTTGGGTTCGTCGATGAACAGGTCGGCGCCCACGCACGACCCGTCCGGGTTCAAGCGTAGGCATCATCGGCCCCTGCCGGGGCGGTTTTGAGCCGGGCGGCTCAGGGAGGCATGCCATCTCCAATGGGGCGATTATTCCATAAAATCCGCCGGCTGGGGACCCGTGGGCGGGGCAAACGGGATATCATCCCAAACCTGATTACCGGAACAGCCATCACGTTGCCACTGCCGCGATGCAGAACCTCAAACTGTGCGAACTGATCGGGGCCTTGAGTCATGCGCTGGACATGACCGAAGGACAGCCCAAGGGCCATTGCGTGCGCTGCGCCTGGATCGGCATGGCGGTCGCGCAGGACCTGGGCCTCGACAGCAGGGAACGCTGGGAACTCTACTACACCCTCCTGCTCAAGGACCTGGGTTGCAGCAGCAATGCTGCGCGCATCTGCGAGCTTTATCTCACCGACGACCTGAGCTTCAAGCGCGATTTCAAGCTGGTGGGCAGCTCGCTGCCCCAGGTGGTGCGTTTCGTGCTCACCCACACCGGCCTCAAATCGGGACTGTCCGACCGCTTTCGGGCCACCCTGGAAATTTTTCAGCGCGGCGAGGAAATCGCCCGCGACCTGATCCAGACGCGGTGCCAGCGCGGTGCCGACATTGCCCGCCAGCTGCGCTTTCCGGAAGCCGTGGCGGTCGGCATCCATGCGCTGGACGAGCATTGGGACGGCAGCGGAAAACCCGACGCCCTTTCCGGGGCCGCGATTCCCCTCTATGCCCGGATCGCCCTGCTCGCACAGGTGGTGGACGTGTTTCACACGGCAGGCGGGCCGGCGGCGGCCCTGGAAGAAGTCCGGCTGCGCAGCGGCCAGTGGTTCGACCCTGCCCTCGTCAGCGCCTTCGAACGCTCTGCGGACGACGCCTTCTGGTCCATGCTTGCGGCAGCGGACCTGCCTGCGAAAGTCCACGCGCTGGAACCGGCCCAGCATACGGTGCCGCTCGACGCCGATTACATGGATGAAATCGCCCAGGCCTTCGGACAGATCATCGACGCCAAAAGCCCGTACACCGCCGGCCACAGCGCCCGCGTGGCCCTGTACGCGGACCTGCTTGCGGAAGAACTGGGAATCGGCCCGGAACGGCGTCGCTGGCTGCGGCGCGGCGCGCTGCTGCACGACATGGGCAAGCTCGGGGTCAGCAACAGCGTGCTCGACAAGCCGGGCAGCCTCAATTCGGAGGAATGGGCGGCAGTGCGCATGCACGCGGCATTCACCGAGTCCATCCTGGCCGAAATCGCCCCGTTTGCGGAACTCGCGCGCGTGGCCGGCGCGCACCATGAAAAGCTTGACGGCACGGGGTACCCGCGCGGCCTGACCGCCGACGACATCGCGCTGGAAACCCGCATCATCACGACGGCCGACATTTTCGACGCCCTGTCGGCCGAACGGCCCTACCGTCCGGCAATTCCGGTGGACCAGACCCTTGCCATGATGCAAAAGATCGTCGGAACCGCCCTGGATCCGCGCTGCATGGCCGCCCTGCATACCGCCGTACAGCGCGTGGAACACGGGTTCTCCGCGGCCCGCCCCGAACCTGCCACCCACTGATCGCGCCATGGCCGACACGCCCCTTTCCGGACTGGAACAGCACACGCCCATGATGCGCCAGTACCTGGCGCTCAAGGCGGAACACCCGGACCATCTGCTGTTCTACCGCATGGGGGACTTCTACGAGCTGTTCTACGACGACGCCGTCAAGGCGGCCGGCCTGCTCGACATCACCCTCACCCAGCGCGGCCAGTCGGCAGGGCAGCCCATCCCCATGGCCGGCGTGCCCCACCACGCGGCGGAACAGTACCTGGCGCGGCTGGTGCGGCTGGGAGAATCCGTCGCCCTGTGCGAACAGGTGGGCGATCCGAACGCCAAAGGGCCGGTGGAACGCCAGGTGGTGCGCATCGTGACGCCGGGCACGCTCACCGACGCCGCGCTCATGGAAGAAACGCGCGACACCCTGCTGGCGGCGCTGGCGCCCCTGGGCCCTGCGGCGGGGCTTGCCACCCTCAACCTGAGCAGCGGCCACATGACGCTCGCGGAAGTGCCGCTGCCGGAGCTGGATGCCGAACTCGAACGCGTCCGCCCGGCGGAAATCCTGGTGCCGGAAACCTGGGCCGTGCCTGCGGAGCTGGGCCGCCTGCCCTTGCAGCGCCTTGCGCCCTGGCAATTCGATCCGGACAAGTCCCGCGAACTGCTGTGCGAACAGTTCGCCGTGCACGACCTTTCGGGGCTGGGCTGCGACGACCTGCCGGCCGGCATCGCGGCGGCCGGCACCCTGCTGCGCTATGCGCGCCACACCCAACGCAGCCGCCTGCCGCACATCCAGTCGCTGCAGGTGGCGCGCCAGGACGAATGGGTGCGCATGGACAGCGCGACCCGCCGCAACCTGGAAATTTCCGAAACCCTGCGCGGCGAACGCGCGCCCACCCTGCTGTCCGTCCTCGACACCTGCGCCAACCCCATGGGCCGGCGCCTGCTGCACCGCTGGCTGCACCATCCCGTGCGCGACCGGCGCGTGCTGCTCGCGCGCACCGGGGCCGTGGGCGCGCTGGTGGGCGAAGGCCTTGCGACCCGGGCTGCGGCGCTGCAAGCCCTCCTGCGCCGCAGCGGCGACGTGGAACGCATCGTGGGCCGGCTCGCCCTGCGTTCGGCCCGTCCGCGCGACCTGACCGCCTTGCGGGCGACGCTGTCGGCCCTGCCGGAATGCACGGCGCTGCTGGACGGACTGCCTTCGGCACATCTGGCTTCCCTTGCGCAAACCCTGGCCGCGCTTCCGCCCGAAATCCTCGGCCTGCTGCAGCGTTCGATCGCCGCGGAGCCGGCAGCCCAGGTGCGCGACGGCGGCGTGATCGCGCCGGGATACGATGCGGAACTGGACGAGCTGCGCGGCATCCAGGACCATTGCGGCGGTTTCCTGCTCGACCTGGAACAGCGCGAACGTGCCCGTACCGGCATCGCCACGCTCAAGGTGGAATACAACCGGGTGCACGGTTTCTACATCGAAGTAAGCCACGCCCAGTCCGGACGCGTGCCGGACGATTACCGCCGCCGCCAGACGCTCAAAAACGCAGAACGGTACATCACGCCGGAATTGAAGGCGTTCGAGGAAAAGGCCCTGTCCGCCAACGACCGCGCGCTCATGCGTGAAAAAATGCTGTACGAACAGGTGCTCGACGCGCTTTCCGGCCACCTCGCCCCGCTGCAGTCCGTCGCGGCAGCCCTCGCCGAAACCGACGTCCTGGCCTGCCTGGCGGAACGGGCCGTGGCGCTCGGCCTGCAGCCGCCCGAGTTCTGCGACGAAACGCGCCTGTCCATCACGGGCGGTCGCCATCTGGTGGTGGAACAGCAGGTGTCCCAGTTCATCGCCAACGACACCGAACTGCATCCCGAGCGCCGCCTGCTGCTCATCACGGGCCCCAACATGGGCGGAAAATCCACCTACATGCGACAGACGGCGCTCATCGTGCTCATGGCCCACGTGGGCTCCTACGTGCCCGCCCGGCGCGCCGTGCTGGGCCCGATCGACCAGATTTTTACGCGCATCGGGGCAGGCGATGACCTGGCGTCGGGACGCTCCACGTTCCTGGTGGAAATGTCCGAAGCGGCCCACATCCTCAATACGGCCACCGAACAGAGCCTCGTGCTGGTGGACGAAATCGGCCGCGGCACCTCCACCTTCGACGGCCTCGCACTGGCCTACGCCATCGCCCGCCATCTCGTCGAAAAAAGCCGCAGCCCCACCCTGTTCGCCACCCATTACTTCGAACTCACCCAGCTCGCCCTCGACTTGCCGGGCGTGGTGAACGTCCATCTCGACGCGGTGGAACACCAGGACCGCATCGTGTTCCTGCACGCCCTGGAAGAAGGTCCGGCAAGCCAAAGCTATGGCCTGCAGGTGGCGGCCCTGGCCGGGGTGCCCCGCAGCGTGGTGCGGGAAGCGCAGCGCTATCTCGCCCAGCTCGAAACCCATGCGGCGGCCCAGCGGCCGCAGGCCGACCTGTTTGCGCCGCCGCCTGCCGGACAGTCCCCCGAACCGGCTCCCTCCCACCCCGCGCTCGAGGCGCTGCGCGCGCTCGACCCCGATGCGCTCACGCCGCGCAATGCCTTGCAGCGACTGTACGACCTGGTGCGCCAGGCCCGGGAAGTTTGACTCGCGTCAACCGGCCGGTACCGCCGCAAGAATTTTTTACAACCTGCGCGTCATAATGGTGCAGGGCCGCTCGGCGACCCTCATGTTTTCGGCACGCACGCCGATAACAGACCACAAGAGCATAAAAGGGGCTTCTGCCCCGTCATCATTTTGAGGAGCCGGTATGAAAAAATTCCTGTTATCCACTCTCATCGCCACCTCGCTCGTGGCGCTGCCCGCCCTGGCGGAAAACTACGCCACACCGAAGGAAGCGGAAGCCATGGTCGCCAAGGTCGCCAAAGCCCTGAAAGCCAACCGTGACGAAACCCTGAAGGAAATCACCGCCAAGAACAAGAAATGGGTGGACCGCGACCTCTACCCGGTGGTGTACGACATGAGCGGCAAGTGCCTCGCCCACGGCCAGAACCCCAAATCGGTGGGCAAGGACCTGATCGACATGGCGGATGCCGACGGCAAGGAGTTCGTGAAGGAACGTGTCGAACTCGCCAAAAGCAAAGGCACTTTCTGGCAGGACTACAAGTTCACCGACCCGGTCTCCAAAAAGGTGCTGCCCAAGTCGGCCTATTGCGAAAAGGTGGGTGAAGACATCGTCTGCGCCGGCGTTTACAAGCACTGAACCCGGCGGCCTGCCCGTCATCCCTGAAGGTCTCGAGAGTCCGACGTGAACATCAAGAAGAAAATCCTCCTGCCCCCGCTGTTGAGCGTGCTCCTCATGCTGGTGCTGGGGCTTGTCAGCTTCACGGGAATGCGTTCCCTGCAAAACGCCCTCGAGACCGTCACGTCCAGAAGCCTGCAACACGTCCTATTGCTCAACGAAAGCCGTGACGCGCTTCTGGAAGCCAACATCGGCGCCTATCGCCTGTTCTCCACCATCGGCGGCCTGGACGATGCGCGCATCCAGGACGAAACGGCCAAAATCATTGGCCATGCGGACGTGGCCATCAAAATACTGAAGGACCTGCAGGCGCGCGCCGACCTGGGCGAAGAGGAGCGCAAGACGCTCGCCGCGCTCGACCCGTTGCTGGCCAAATATCGCAAAAACGTGGCCCAGGCCATCGACATGGCGCAGTCCGACCTGGCGAGCGGCACCGGCATGATGCAAGCCGCCGACAAACGGTTCCAGGAGGCGGCTGCCCAGATGGACACGCTGCTGACCGGCCTCAAGCAGAAAGGCCAGGAGGCCGTGGAAGCGGCCCGAAGCGGCGCCCGCCGCGCCCTCACCCTGTCCATGGTCATTTTCGTGGCATCCGTGGTCGCCACGCTCGCCATCGCCCTCACGCTCTCCAACCGGATCCTGGCCCCCCTGCTTGCCGCCATCCGCACGGCCACCTCCATCGCGGCAGGAAACCTCACCAACGCCGTGCCGAAAGGGGATCGCGACGAAACCGGCGACCTGCTGCGCGCCCTGTCCTCCATGCAGGACAACCTGCGCCAGCTGATTGACACCATCGCCGGCAACGCGCGCCATGCCCTGGCCACGAGCAAGACCATGGCCCAGACCCTGGCCGACATCAACAATGCCGTGGAAGGCCAGAACGACGCCACCAGCACGGTGGCGGCCGCCATTGAACAAATGAGCGTGAGCATCGGCAACATCCACGAAAATGCGAACCAGGCCCTCCATGCCAACCGCGAATCGTCGGGAGCCGCCGAGGAAGGCGGCAGCGTGATCCAGAGCGCCTTCGACGAAATGAACCGCATTTCCGGCACCATCCGCGCGGCGGCCACGGTGGTGGAACATGTGGGCCGGCAGTCCAATGACATTTCGGCCATCGTGCAGGTGATCCGCGAAGTGGCCGACCAGACCAACCTGCTCGCCCTCAACGCCGCCATCGAAGCGGCCCGGGCCGGCGAACAGGGGCGCGGCTTTGCGGTGGTGGCGGACGAAGTGCGCAAGCTCGCCGAAAAAACCACGGCTTCCGCCCAGGAAATCGCCGACATGATCGTGGCCGTCCAGCAAAGCGCCACGCAGGCCGTGTCGGATATCCGGCACGTGGTGGAACAGATGTCCACCACCGCAAACTATGCCGAACAGGCGCGCCAGTCCATCGAAAGGATCCGCGCGAGCGCCGGGCAAAGCGAAGGATTTGCGAGCGAAATCACGGCCGCGCTGGGAGAACAGAACAAGGCGAGCGAGCTGATCGCCCAGAAAGTGGAAGGCATCACCCAGATCAGCGAAACCAACGCCAAGGGGGTGGCCCAGGTGAACGCCTCCATGCGCGAGCTGGCGGAACGTTCCCGCCAGCTCGAAGAGGCCGTGACCCGGTTTACGGTTTAATGATGGTGGCCGTGGTCGCCATGGACGTGCCCGTGCTGGAGCTCGTCCGCTGAGGCCTCGCGCACGCCCAGCACGGTGCAGGCGAACACCAGGCGCTTGCCCACGAGAGGATGGTTGCCGTCCACCACCACCTGGTCGTCCGTGACTTCGGTCACGGTGTAGAGCACCGACTCATCCCGCGACGCCCCTTCGGGCTGCCCCTCGAACTGCATGCCCACCTTGACCTGCGATGGGAACAGGTCGCGCGGTTCGACGCGCCGCAGGGTCTCGTCGTATTCCCCGAACGCCTCTTCCGGCTCCATGGTGATGGTGCAGCTGAAACCTTCCGCCTGCCCTTCGAGCGCCGCTTCCACCAGCGGGAAAATCCCGTCGTATCCGCCATGCAGATAGCTGATGGCCGGATCGCTCGCTTCCAGCAAAGTGCCTTCGTCATCCGTGAGCCGGTAGCTCAGGGTGACCACTGAATCTTTTCCGATGACCATCGTTTACATCTCCTTCACCAATTTCAACACTTCGACCACATGGTCACGGCTGTTTTGCACTGGCACGACATGCCGCACCACACCGTCGCGATCGATGACGTAGGTCACCCGATCCACACAGGTGCGCATGTGCCCACCCATTTCCTTTTCGTGAAGCACGCCGTAGCGGCGGCACACTTCACCTTCCACGTCGGACAACAGCAGCGAATTGAGGCCGTGGGCTTCGCAGAAATCCGCGTGGCAGAGGATGTCGTCCTGCGAAACGCCCATCACCACGGCGCCATGGCTCAGGAAATCTTCCTCGCGGTCGCTGAAGTTGATGGCTTCTTCGCGGCATTGAGGCATGCTGTCGCGGGGATAGAAAAACAGCACAACCTTGCTTTTCCCCTTGTACCTGGACAGGCTCACCATTTCCATGCCCGAGTCGGGCAATTCGAAGGCCGGCGCCTGCTGTCCCACTTTCAACATGAGTGTTCTCCAACGTTCAGGCGCTGATTCTATCCCATCCCCGTGGAATGTGTTGTGACGGAGAAGCGGCAAGGCGCTGCGCGCAGGCCTTTCAACTGGATTACAATTGCGATTTGCGCACGATCCCGTCATGGACCCTTTCCTTCTGGGCGGACTGAGTGCCCGGTCGTTCCTTGCACGTCACTGGCACAAGCGCCCCCTGCTCATCCGCGGCGCCATTCCGGACTTCCTGGGCTTTCTCACCGCACGCGAAATCCAGCGCCTCGCCACCCATCCGGACGTGCAGGCGCGCCTCGTGCTGCGCGAAGGCAGGCGCTGGACGCTGCGCCACGGCCCGTTCCGGCCGGTGGATTTCAAAGCGCTGCCGGCGCGCAACTGGACCCTGCTGGTGCAGGAGCTCAACCACTGGATTCCGGAAGCGGCCGACCTGCTGGACCGCTTCAGCTTCGTTCCCCATGCCCGCCTGGACGACCTCATGGTGAGCTACGCCGTGCCCGGCGGCGGCGTGGGCCCTCATTTCGATTCCTACGACGTGTTCCTGCTCCAGGGGTTCGGCGTGCGCCGCTGGGCGATTGCGGAAACCGACGACCTGGAACTGCTGCCTGACAGCGACCTCAAGCTGCTGCGCCGTTTCAAGCCGCAGGCGCGCTGGGATCTGGACGCGGGCGACATGCTCTACCTGCCCCCCCAGTGCGCCCACGACGGCGTGGCGGTTACGGAATGTTTCACTTATTCCGTCGGGTTTCGCGCCCCCACCTACCAGGAATGGGTGGATGCCTTCCTCGACTACCTGCGCGACCACCTGCAGGTGCCCGGCCGGTATGCCGACCCCGATCTCGCGCTGCAGCATCACCCCTCGGAACTGCCGGCCGGCCTGCTCGAACGCGTGGGACAGGCGCTGCAGGCCATCCGCTGGGACCGGTCGGACGTGCTGGCCTGCGTCGGGACCTATTTGAGCGAGCCCAAACCGCACCTGTTTTTCACGCCGCCCGAATCGCCCCTGCCGCGTGCCCGCTTCCTGGGGCAGGTGGCGCGCCAGGGCTTGCGCCTGGACCCGAAAAGCCGGGTGCTTTTCCGCGGGCGCCGGGTGTTTTTCAACGGGGAAACCCGCGCTTTCACGGCCGCTGTCGTGCGCCTGTTCGCCGCCCTCGGGGACTCTCGACGCCTGCCGCCCGGGCCGCTTCCGGCGGAAGCCGCAGACTGGCTCTACGATGCGTACCGGGCCGGCTGGGTGCACTGACCCCGAAACCCCTCATAGATCAAGCGGCTATTCAAAAAGCGCTTGCTGCAACGCAAAGATGTGGTGTAACCTTTTGTAATCTGGTGTGCCCACCGGAGGCAGTCCAGGTTTTGTCGACAACCCTCTATCGATAGGAACGGAAATGAAACTGAATCTTTTGATCGCCGCCCTCTTCGCAGTTGCCGTGGCCGCTTGCAGCAAGCCCGAAGCTCCGAAGACCGAAGCCCCCAAAGCCGAAGCTCCCGCTGCTCCTGCCGCCGCTCCCGCAGCGCCTGCCGCTCCCGCTGCAGCGCCTGCACCGGCTGCCCCTGCTCCCGCCGACAAGAAATAATCCGGCGCAGCAGTTGCTGCAAAATCAAAAGCCGACCTCCGGGTCGGCTTTTTTTGTTCCGGCCCTGCGCGTTTCAGGACTGCAGCAGATGCCAATCGAGGCCTTCGTGCTGGTCGGCCACCGCCACGGCCGCAGGATCCCAGCCCAGCACGGCGGCCAGCGCCCGTTGCGCCAGTTCCGGCGTGTTGTTCTTCCGGCTCACGTGGGCCGCCACCACCCATTGCAGGCGAGCGTGATCGAGCCGGGACAGCAGGTCGGCCGCCTCGCCGTTGCTCAGATGCCCGAAGCGCCCGCGCACGCGCGCCTTGAGATGCGGCGGATAAGGGCCCTGGGCCAGCATCTGCGGATCGTAATTGGTTTCCAGGAAGAGGGCGTCGCACGTCCGCAGCATGCCTTCGATGTGGGGCGTCGCGCACCCGGTGTCGGTGAGCACGCCCAGGCGCAGGGAGCCGTTGCCCAGCACGTACTGCAGCGGTTCGCGCGCATCGTGCGGCACGGAAAAGGGTTCGACGGTCAGCGCTCCCACGGAAAAGGGCCGGGCATCGGACACGGGCTGCAGCAGGGCCGCATCCAGCTCGTCGCGCAGCAGGGCCAGCGTGCCGAAACTGCCGTACACGGGAATGCCGTAACGCCGCGCCAGGGGGGCCACGCCGGACAGGTGGTCGGAATGCTCGTGCGTGGCGAGGATGGCGCTCAGGTCCGCAGGCTCGAGGCCCAGGCGCGCCAGGCGGCGCACGGTTTCGCCCAGGGTAAACCCGCAGTCCAGCAGGACCCGGGTGTCCTGCCATTCCGCCAGCAGGCCGTTGCCTTCGCTGCCGCTGCCCAGGGAGGCGAAACGCATCGGCGGGCCTGCCGTCAGAGCTGGTCGTAAATCAGGTTGAGTATGCGCTGGGTGGTTTCGGGATTGACGCGGTTTTCCGTCTTGTCCCGCACGTCCACCGTGGTGCCCCGCCCGCTGATGGTGGTCACGGTAATGCGGTAGGTCTGGGTATCCTTGGACTTGTCTTCGGACCTCCAGAACATCAGGCTCGACCAGAAGCCTTCCTTCGGCCGGTACTTTTTCGAGAGGTCCGTATCCGTGAACCGGACGTAGTACACCCCGCCGGCGCGGTCGCGGTCTTCCACCGTGAAACCGCTGCGGTCGAGGGCGAGGCCCA
>JAKBBG010000033.1 GCA_021826025.1 Pseudomonadota bacterium
CGCAACGCTCCTGGGAATCGCGGGACCGGACCTGCTGGCGAGCCGGCACAGCCCCGCGGCGCTCGCGGCCACCCATCTGCTCACCCTCGGGTTTTCCTCCATGGTCATGTGCGGGGCGCTGTTCCAGCTGCTCCCCGTGCTGGGCGGCGTTCCGTTGGCACACCCGGGGCGGGTCGCCTGGCTGGTGCATGCGCCGCTGACGATTGGCACCGCCTGCCTGGCTGCGGCCTTTCTCTGGCATCAGCCCCTGCTGTTCGCGCTCGCGGCCACGGCGCTTGCGGCAGCTTTCGGCTATTTCGGCGTCCGGCTCGCTCCGGCGCTCTGGAAGGCACGCGGCGGCGGGCCTTCGCTGCGGGGCATGCGCACCGCCCTCATGGCCCTGGCGCTCACCCTGACGCTCGGTCTCGCGCTGGCGGCAGCGTTCGGCGGCAGGGGGCTGCCGGTCCCCTACGCGCGCTTCGCGCCCGCGCATCCGCTCTGGGGACTGGGGGGCTGGACGGCCCTGCTGATCGTGGGGCTCGCCTACCAACTGATTCCCATGTTCCATCTCACGGCCCCCTACCCCGCCCTCATGACGTCCCGGCTAGTCCCGTCGCTGTTTCTGCTGCTGGCTGCCGCAACGCTGGCCGAATGGATTCCGGGGCCCGTCGGTTCTGCCTTGTCGAAAGCAGCCACCCTGGGCCTTGCCGCCGGGTACCTGTGGTTTGCCGCCGTCACCTGGAGGCTGTTTGAACGGCGTCGGCGCAAGGTGCCGGACACCACCCTGCAGTTCTGGCGCCTGGGCCTCCTGCTGCTGTCGCTGTCGTGCTGCATCGCGGCCGCAGGGCGGCTGACGGATGCCGGCCTGCCGGACCGGTGGCAGCTTGCGGCTGGGATTCTCGCACTGCCCGGATTCATCCTGTGCGTGATCCAGGGCATGCTCTACAAGATCATTCCCTTCCTGACCTGGTTCCACCTGCAAAGCGCCTATCCCGGACTGGGCATCGTCCCCAACGTGCGCGAAATCCACGCCCGCTTCCATGCGCCGGAGCATCTTGCCCTGTTTGCCGTGGCGCTGGCCACGCTCGTCGCGGCCTGCTGGATCCCCGAACTGTCCCGGGTGGCCGGCATGCTCTGGGCCGTCCAGGCCCTCTGGCTCGAAGCCAACGTGGTTCAGGCGGCCCAAATTTTCAGGACGGTGGGACAGGTTGCCAGAATGCGGGAGGCCCATTAGTCTGGTGCGGTGAACGGCAACCCTCCTCCCGCCAGAATCCGGGACATCCTGTCCCGTTCGCCGATGTTTCGTGAAATATCGGCGGACGAGATTGGGCGCATTGCGCAGGCCTGCAGGGAAATCCGCGCGCCCAAAGGCACCATCCTTTTCCAGAAGGGCGATCCGGCCAACGGTTTCTATCTCGTGGTCCAGGGCCAGCTCAAGCTCACTTTCCTGTCCCATACGGGCGCAGAGAAGATCGTAGAAATCATCGCCGCGGGACAGACCTTCGGCGAAGCCGTGATGTTCCTGGAACGGCCCTATCCCGTTTATGCCCAAACCCTTGTCGACAGCCTGCTGCTGCACGTTTCGAAAGCGGCGGTGTTCGAGGAGATTTCCCGCAACCGCACCTTCGCCCTGAAGATGCTTGCGGGCCTGAGCATCCGGCTGCACGGGCTCATCCACGACGTGGCGGCCTACTCCCTCAACACGGCCACGCAGCGGCTCATCGGGTTTTTGCTGTCGCAGGACCTGGGTAAAAATGAAAGCGGCCAGCCCGTGGCGAAGCTGCCGGCGGGAAAGGCCGTGATCGCGTCGCGACTGAACATATCCGCGGAAACCTTTTCCAGGATGCTGCACGACCTGTCGGACGGCGGCCTGATCAGCGTGCAGGGCCGGAACATCGTTTTGCTCGACGTGGAACAGCTCAGGAAAATCGGGCTGTGAAGGAGACGGCGACCGCGCCCGCTGTTAACTTTTTCGTACATGCGCGCGCCGAAACTTGTCACCGTCTGTAACTTTCCCTAATGATTTTGAATGCAGTGCCGATAGACAGGATCATGAAACTGCTATTTGCGCCTGCTGCCAAGATTCTCGACCGCCTGGATTTCTTCCCCAAATTCACGCTGGTCGCCTGTCTTCTTCTCCCCGCACCGCTCGCCCTGGCCTACCTTCTGTTCACAGGCACCGCCCTGCCCGCGGGCTTCGTGACCGTGATCCTGGCCTGCCTGGTCGCGGCCGTGGCGGGATACTACCTGCTGACCGGCATGTACGTGTCGCTCAGCGGCGCGGTCGCCGCGTTCGTGACGGCCATCGAACGGTTCAGCACGGGCGACCTGGCGGCCCATCTCCAGGTGGCTTCCCGTGACCAGCTGGGGACGGTGGCGCAACGCTTCAACGACATGCGCAAAAACCTCAAGCGCATGATCGCCCGCGTGTCGGGCGGAGCCGTCATGGTGTCCGATGCGGCCGCAAAGCTGACCGACCGCACCCACCAGGTCACGCAGATGGCGCAACAGCAGACCGATGCGGCGTCCAGCGTGGCGACCGCCGTGGAGGAAATGAGCACCAGCATCGCCATGGTCTCCCGCAATGCGACCGACGCGGAGGGCCAGTCCGCCAAGGCGAGCGAAATTTCCGTGGAAGGCGAGAAAGTGGTGCGCGACGCCTCCTCGGAAATGGCGCGCATCGCCGAAGCCTTCGGACAGTCTGCAAAGGAAATCGCCTCCCTCAGCCAGCGCACGGAAGAAATCAATTCCATCGTGAACGTGATCAAGGAAATCGCGGACCAAACCAACCTGCTCGCCCTCAATGCGGCCATCGAAGCGGCCCGCGCCGGGGAACAGGGGCGCGGGTTTGCGGTGGTGGCGGACGAAGTGCGAAAACTCGCCGAACGCACCGGCAAGGCCACGGAAGAAATTACGGGCATGATCAGCAACATCCAGGCCAGCATGAAAAGCGCCGTGGCCAGCATGGGTACCGGCACAAGCCAGGTCCAGCATGGCGTGGAACTCGCTTCCCGCGCGGGCGACACCCTGTCCGACATCAACGCCGGCGCGCGCGAAGTCCTCGGCATGGTGCACGACATCGCCAGTGCCGTTCAGGAACAGACGACGGCAAGCCATCAAATCGCGGAAAACATCGAACGCATTTCCACCATGGCGGAAAACAGCAGCGTGAACATGGTGGAAATGTCGGCGGAAGCCGAAAACCTGGGCAAGGTTTCAGGAACGCTCAAGGACGCCATCAGCCTGTTCAGCGGAGGAACCGCCAACGACGCCCAGAAGCTGGTTGAAAAGGGGGTGGCCCTCATCGCGGCCAAGGGGCGCGAACGGGCGTTTGCGGAATTCGCCGACCCGGCCGGCGAATTCATCAAGCGGGACCTCTACCTGTTCGTGTACGACATGCAGGGCAAAGTGCTGGCACATGGCGGCAACCCGTCGCTGGTGGGCAAGTCCATGATCGACGCCCGCGACGCCAACGGCAAGCTGTTCATCCGGGAACGCATCGAAATCGCCAGTGCCCAAGGCAGCGGCTGGCAGGATTACATGTTCAGCAATCCGGAATCCAACGTGGTGGAAAGCAAGACGTCCTTCATCCGCAAAGTGGACGACATGATCGTCGGTTGCGGCGTCTACAAGTAACCCCCCAGCGCGGCTCAAATCCCTCCCGGCCGAAGCTCCGCCCTTATTGCTTGGGTGCGAGCCAGACGAAGCCTGCCGTCCCGGCGCTGTTGAACGTCACCACATAAAGCGTGTTGACCCCGTTGGGCGTGTCCATGAAAGCCACCCCGGTCGCCGTGCCCACGCCGGCAGGAATGCAGTTGGCGCCCGTCAGGGTGAGCGTGACGTCGTACACGTTCATGCCCGACGCGCGCGGCGTCGCCGATCCGCTGATCGCGCAGTTGGGCGAAGTGCCCGTAATGGCCCCCGACGCATTGATCGCGAACGTCGTGGTGGGCTGCCCGTACATGTAAGGCGCGGCATAGGTCCCCGCCAGCGCCGCCAGGGTGGCCGGGGTGGTGTAGGAGGTGAGGTAGTTGGACGAAAACGACGTGTACTGGGCCAGGAAGATGTTGGTGACGTTGTATTCGATGGTGGCCGTCATCGCGCCCTGGGGCAGGTATTGCCCGACGAGGATCCCGGCGGTGAGCAGCGCGTTGGTGGTCACGGTGTATTCGCTCGAGGTACCGGTCAGCAGGTAGTTGACGGCGGCGACGTTGCCGAAATCCACGGTCAAGGCCTGGCCGCCTCCGGATGTGATGTTGTAAAAATTTCCGTTTTCAAGGATCACGGAAGTGAGGGCGTAGCCGTAATTGTTCGTGCCCTGATAAAGGCCCTGGGCCTGTGAACCAGGCAATGGCGACACGACCGATCCCCCGCTGCCTCCGCCTCCGCCGCCACAGCTCGCCAGCAGCAGCGCCCCGGCTGCAATCCCGAATGCCTTCATGCCCCTCATCGCAAACCCCGTCTCCGTGATCAATGGGCGGCACTGTGCCGCCCAAAACCTGTCATAGTATATGGGATGGGCCGGTTGACCAAGGCCCCAATGGTCCCGGGCCACCGTCAAAGGAGCCGGCCGCAGGATAACCCATGAAAATTGCCGCACTGACGCTCGCCGACGCCGCCACCCAGCTGTGGATGAAATTTCTCATCGTGGCTTTCCTGGCCTTCATCGTGGGCCTGGAGTTCCGCGAGTACCTGCTTTCCAAGCGCGAAGACCACCTGGCCATCGGGTCCGTGCGCACCTACACCTTCGTCGCCATCCTGGGATTCGTGCTCTATGCCCTCGATCCGGATTTCCGCCTGTTCATGGTGGGCTTCCTTTTCCTGACGGTCCTGTTCGGTGCGTTCTACCTGCGCAAGGTGGAAACGGGCCAGGTGGGGATTTTGCAGCTGCTGATCGGAGCCATCGTCTACACCTTCGGCCCCGTGTCCCAACTGCTGCCGCTCTGGTTCCTCGTGCTTCTTTTCGTGGCCATCATTTTCGTCCTGAGCGCCCGTCCGCTGACCCAGCGCGTGCTGGAGCACATGGACCAGCAGGAGCTGATCACCCTGGCCAAATTCCTGCTGCTGAGCGCGGTGATCCTGCCGCTGCTGCCGCGGGAAACCCCGTTTACGGAAATCCCCGCCTCGCCCTTCAACATCTGGATGGCGGTGGTGATCATTTCCACCATTTCCTATGCGGGCTACATGCTGCGCCGGTACGTGTTTCCGCGCCGCGGCTACCTGATCACCGGCATCGTCGGCGGCCTCTATTCCAGCACCGCCACCACCGTGGTGCTGGCGCGGGGCAACCGGGGGGACAGCGCGCCGAACCGGACCGTGCATGCGGCGATCCTGGCCGCGTCGGGCATGATGTACCTGCGCCTGCTGTTGCTCGTCCTCATCCTCAACCCTCCGTACCTGGCCTGGACGGCCCTGCCCATGCTGGTTTTTGGCTTCGGCACCCTGGCGGCCGCCTACTTTTTTGCCCGCCTGGGAGAGCGGCAAACCCTCGATGCCGATCCCCGGGTCGCCGACAACCCCCTGGCTTTCGGCACTGCGTTCCTGTTCGCCATCCTGTTCATCGTGATGCTGCTGCTCACCCGCTTCGTGGCCCTCGAGTTCGGAAGCAGCGGCGTGAAGGTGCTGGCATTCGGCGTCGGCTTCACGGACATCGACCCATTCGTGATGTCCCTGCTCAAGGGCGCCTATCCGGGCATCCCCGCACCGCAGATTTCCGGAGCGTTGCTGGTGGCTGCCGGCAGCAACGATTTCCTCAAGGGGATCTATGCCGTCGTTCTGGGCCAGTGGCGCGCCAACTGGTCGGTGGCGGCCGCCCTGTTCGTCCTGGGAGCGCTCACGCTGCTCTACGGCGTTTTCCTGTTCTGATCGGGCGTCGCGAGAAATGCCGCGCCCAGCATGCCCGCCCGGTCCTGGGCGGTTGACGGGCGCACGCGGACTTTCCCCCGCAGCGCGGGAATCAGGGCCTGTTCCAGCGCCTCGCCGAAATGCGACGCGAGCAGTTCCCAGGAGCGGGTGAGCCCCCCGCCCACGACCACGTCTCCCACGTCGACGGTCTTCAGCACGTGGGACAACCCCAGGGCCAGCCATCCGGCCGCCTGGCGAAACGCTGCCAGGGCTTCGGCATCGCCGGAAACGGCCCGGGACGCGATGCGTTCGGCGTCCAGGCGCTCGCCGGTGCTTTCCGCGTAATGGTGGGACACGCCGCTCGCCGAAGCATATTGCTCGAGGCAGCCGCGATTGCCGCAGCCGCAAGGCCTGCCGCCGGGCACCACGATCAGGTGGCCCGCTTCCATGGCCACCCCGTGCTCCCCGGCGTAGGGCCTGCCTTCCAGCACAAGGCCTCCGCCCACGCCGGTCCCCAGCCCCAGGTAGAGCAGTCCTCGCGAACGCGTGGGCTGCAGGCGGTATTCGCCGTACGCTGCCGCAAGCGCATCGTTTTCCAGCGCCACAGGCAATCCGAAGCGGACCGCCAGGGGCGTTGCCAGGTCCACGTCGTGCAGTCCCGGCAAATTGGGGGAGGCGGACACGATCCGGGTGGTGGGGTCGATGAAGCCGGGAAAACCGATGCCGACCGCCCCCACGCGGGGCTGCGCCGCCAGGGCGGCATCGATGCTCGCCGCGAGCGCCTCCAGGACCTGCGCCAGGGCCTGGGGCGGTGCAAGGCGGCCGCACAGGCCGGAAAAGTCGGACGCATGGCGCTCCTGCCACAGCAGGGACCCCTGTTCGTCGAAAACTCCGGCGCGCAGGTTGGTCCCCCCCGCATCGATGCCAAGGCGCAGGAGGGCGCTCACGATCCGATCGTCAGGGTCACGGCCAGGGGCGAAACCAGGGTTTCGCAAGGCCAGCGCAGGCGCAGCGTCACCGCCTGCATGATTTTCTCGAACCCGGCTTCCGACTGGGAGACGCTGAAACAGGGGGCCGATGTCACATAGCCCGGCCGGTTGGCCGACAGGCGCACCGCGCCGCCCAGCACGTCGTCGCGCAGGACCAGCGGCGTCGTAAACGGACGCTCCAGGGTCTGTCCGAAGCCCCCCAGGATTTCCCCTTCCTCCTCGAAACGGCCGGCCGGGCCGTCGCAGCTCGGCATGGCGAGGTTCAGTTCCACTTCCAGGTCCCCCGGCGGCAGCTGGGCGAACTGGTAGGTCACCGTCAGGATGTTGCCGGACAGTGCGATGCGTTTGGCCAGGCCGGGCGGGGAATCCGCTTCGAACTGCAGGGAGGGGCCGGCACCGGGCACCGGTTCGGCGCCGTAGCGCAGGTCCCGCGCTTCGGCTCCGAGAACCAGGCGGTCGAGGAACAGGGAACGGCGGAATGCGTCCACCACCAGGTCTTCCGGCCGGATGACGTGCTTGAAGCTCACCCGCTCGTGGGGATTGGCGATGCCTGAGCCGTTGTGGCCGCTTTCCTGGTTGAGCGCCACCTTGTGATGGTAATGTTCGCGCTGGCGCGCCAGGGTGTCTGCGAAATTGTGCCGCAGGCCGTAATGGTCCAGTTCGCGCACGTCGGCCCTGCCGTCCGTGCAGACCACGGCCTGCAGCGTGCCGTTCTGAATGAAATGTTCCCGGTGCCCGTCGAAATCCAGGTCGCAGGATTCGAACTCCGAGCGCCGCGAAACCCCGTCCAGCAGCCCTTCCAGCCTGACCAGGGCGGAATACACGGCGCGCCGCAGGTGCGGCAGGTAAAGCCCGCCGAACAGCCCGTGCCAGTAGGCGTCGTTGGCCTGCGCTTCATAGAGCGCGTCGCGCATGTCCGGGGTGCGGCGCGCGTCCGGCACGGCAGACAGGCGTGCCGAGAGGGCGAGCATGCGCTTGTGCATCCAGTTCGACTCGGGATAACGGCTCAGGAAATTGCGCCAGATGCCGCCGCGCAGGAACGGCTTGCCCACGTCGTAGCGGCCCGTGTTGCGCGCCTCTTCCACCAGTCCGGCGTAAATGGAGGAGGCTTCCGCCGGCAGCGTCCATTCGTTCATTTCGATGTAGGAGGTGGTGGGCAGGTAGACCACGCCGCGGGTCGGCGTCGCGGCATGGTAATCGCTGTAGCGCATGGGATGCACCACGGGGGAATCGAGCACGCGCTGCACGAATTCCTCGAGCCAGCCGCGCGTGTAAACCCAGTCGTAGGTTTCAGGCCAGATGCCGAACTTTTCGATGTCGTCGAAATAGACGGCCGCCCGCCCTTCCCCGTCGCCGGCCAGGGACTCCAGGTAACGCACGGCTTCCGCCGCAGGGGAAAAGGGCAGCCGGTAGCGCAACGCTTCCGAGATGGGGAAAATGTCGAGCCGCCGCCCGTCCTCTTCCGTGGAGAAATAGCCCCTGAGGTCGTCTTCCCGCTTGCCGGCGCAGAGGAAATGGTAGTCGTCCACCGTCACGTAGCGCACACCGCAGGCGACGAGCGACGGAGCCACGCCCGAATCCCACACGCGTTCCGTAAGCCAGGCGCCGCTTGGGCGCTGCCCGAACACCTGTTCGAAGCGGGCCGACATGAGGTTGACCTGGCCGATGCGGTCGCGCACGGGAATCGCGGCCAGCACGGGTTCCGTGTAGCCGGCGCAGAACAGCTCGACCTGGCCGCGCTTGACCATCGCCCTGAGCAGCGCGATGTCCTCGGGGTAGCGCGCGAGCAGGTCGTCGAACAGCCAGCCGCTGATGTGCAGCGAAAAATGGAAGGCCGGAAAGCGTTCCAGGATCTGCAGGAACGGGCGGTAGCAGCGGCGATGCGCTTCGTCCAGGACCTCCCTGAAGTTGCCCACCGGTTGGTGGGCGTGGACGCCGAAAAGCAGGGAAACACGCTGGGTCATGGATTAGGTCACTCCGAACTGCGCCGCATGGCGCCGCCTGCCTGCGCCGCTTCGCTGCCGACGCTCAGCGGCTGGTGGATTGCGGCAGGAACCGGCAACTTGAGCAGATGGTACAGGTTCGCCAGATTGAGCCGATAGAGCCGGTCGAAGGAACGCACGCTTTCCGCCGCGTTGTAGTCCCCGAACCACCAGAACCAGTCCGAACCTTCGCAGATGCCCAGCTGCCTCGTGGCCTGCTCCCGCTCGGTCGCGTTGAGCCGTCCCGAAGCAAGCGCTTCGTCATAGCGCTTCTTGGCTTCCACGAGGAGATCCCAGGCCGCATTTTTTTCGGGGTTGCCGATCCAGGTGCTGAAGGTGCCGTAAACCCAGCTTCCGGCCACCAGGGTCTCCAGCGCTGGCGCGTCCTCCTGCTTTTCCCGCAAGCGTTGGGCGCACCCTGAAAAGGTGTCGGGCACGATGAAGGGGTGGTCCGCCAGCGCCTCGTAGAGGGCGCTCAAAAAATAGTAGCCGTTGTACGGGTAGTACTCCCACGCGTTTTCCCCGTCGAGCACCACCGTCACCACCGGATCGGTGGCGGGGTTCGTGGATTCGAACACGCGTTCCAGGGCCTGGACAAAATCCCCCACCGCGTCGCGGCTGTGCCACTTCGCGTATTCGAAGCCGATGCGGTCGGACAGCGCATCGTCGCGGAAGTAGCACAGCAGGCTCCCGTGCGGGGTCCTGTAGCGGTAGGGGCGGTAGAGATAGTCTCCCCGCGCCGGCACGGGGCCGCCGCTCCGGGACAGGCTGTTGGCGAGCACGTTTTCCCCGGTCGCGACCCAGCCACAGCCGCAGGCGGCCATGACGTCGAGGGCCCCGGAGGACACGCTGCCTTCCGCGGGCCACAATCCGAGCGGCGCTTGCCCGAAATAGCGGGCGTGCTGCGCAATGCCGCTTTCCACCTGGGCCAGCGCCCGCTCCCTTCCGCCGGGATAGGCGTGCGCCTGCGGCAGGGGGGCGTCGGGCAGCGCTTCGCGCGCGCTGGTGAAATCGAGCAGCAGGGGCAGGATCGGATGCGTGTGGGGAGTGGCTGAAAGCTCCACCTGGCCCCGTTCCTGCAAGGCCCGGTAGCGCGGCAGCAGACCGCTCAGGAGGGTGCCGATGCAGCGGAAAAGCGCCTTGCGATCCTCCGCGGTGAAGCCGCTGCCCTGCGCCATCAGGCGCTGGACGAGCGGATCCGAGCGGCGGACGCTCTCCCCGATCCAGGCGAGGTGATACCACACCAGCAGGTCCCCCAGGAACTGGGCGGAAAGGTAGGCCGTCAGGGCGGGATCGTCCTCGCGCAGGCGCGTGTAGGTCTGGTACAGGCGCAGGTAGGCGGGAAACGGTTCGATCATCTTGGAATAGTTGCAGCGGAAGCAGGCCGCCAGGGTGTCCTGGCGCAGGATTTCTTCCAGGCCTTCCAGGGAGTCCTGACCGAGCAGCGCCAGCAGCGGGTCGCGCAAGGTGCCGGATTCAAACTGGCGCGCGTAATCTTCCAGCTGTTCCACCAGGGACGGCACGAAGTTCACCACGCACGCCATGCCCGGGCGTTGTTCCAGGTGCCAGGCCATGTCCGTGTAGTCCTTGGTGGCATGGAGGTAGGTCCAGGGCAGCTCGAAACGTCCGGTGAGGGCGTTCCGGTAGTCCGGTTGGTGCATGTGCCAGCACAGCACCAGGTGGAGTTTTCTTGTGGATGTCATTACGGAAGGATGAAAGTCAGGTGGGGTAGCGGCTCTGGTCCAGCATGTCGGGAGTGATCAGGGTGACCCCCTTCTCGGAGACGTAAAAGCGCTTGCGGTCCTCATCCGGGTCGAAACCCACCCGCAATCCGTCCGGGATCACGCAGGCGCGATCCACGATAACCCGCCGCAGCGCCGCGTTTTGGCCGATGCGGACGTTGGGCAGGATCACGCTGTCTTCCACCACACTGCGCGCGTTCACGTGAACGTCGAAGAACAGCACGGTGCGCCGGACGATGGCGCCGCTCACGATGTCGCCCCCGGACACCAGGGCGTCGATGGCGCAGCCGCGCCGGTCGTCGTCGTCGAAAACGAACTTGGCCGGGGGAAACTGTTCCTGGTAGGTCCAGATGGGCCAGTCCTTGTCGTACAGGTTGAGGTCGGGCACCACCTTGGTCATTTCCATGTTGGCTTCCCAGTAGGCGTCGATCGTGCCCACGTCGCGCCAGTAAGGGGACACGCCCGTGGTGCCCACGCAGCTTTCTTCGAAACGATGGGCATACACGCGGTGGCGCGGCACGAGCCAGGGGATGATGTCCTGCCCGAAGTCGTGTTTCGAGTCGGGATCACGGGCGTCGCGTTCGAGCTGCTCGTAGAGGAAATCCGTGCTGAACACGTAGATGCCCATGCTCGCCAGGGCGCTACCGGGTGATCCCGGGATGGGGGTCGGGTTTTCAGGCTTTTCGTGAAAATCGATGATGCGGTTGCTGGAGTCCACGGTCATGACGCCGAAGGCGCGGGCGTCGGCGACGGGGACCGTGAGGCAGGCGATGGTCATGTCGGCCTGGGCGCCCACATGGGCGGCCAGCATGCGGCCGTAGTCCATTTTGTAGATATGGTCTCCGGCCAGGATGATGACGTGTTCCGGATCGTGGGATCGCAGGATGTCGACATTTTGAAACACGGCGTCGGCCGTACCCTTGTACCATTCCTCCTGGATGCGCTGTTGCGCGGGCAGCAGTTCCACGAATTCGTTGAACTCCCCGCGCATGAAGCTCCAGCCGTGCTGGATGTGTTGGATCAGGCTGTGCGCCTTATACTGCGTGACGACGCCGATGCGGCGGATGCCGGAATTGATGCAGTTTGAAAGGGGAAAGTCGATGATCCTGAATTTTCCGCCGAACTGAAGGGCCGGCTTGGCACGCCACTTGGTTAGGTCCATGAGCCGGGAACCGCGGCCGCCTGCCAGGATGAGCGCCATCGAATTTTTTGTGAGGACGCTGATGAACCGATCTGAAGCGACATCCCGGGGAAACATAACATGCTCCTTAATTGAGAGGCGGGCGACAGATGCAGCGTTTTTTTTTAAGCCATTATAATTGATTTCCTCGCGCGGTCATCGAATCCGAGCCCTTCCATGAAAAAATCTCCGACCGACCCCCTTCTTCAAGCCGCTCTGGAAGCCAGGCTGCACGACCCTTTCGGCCTGCTCGGATTGCACCGGGCAGGCGCGCACTGGGAACTGCGCGTGCTGCTGCCGCGCGCCTCCCGCGTGGAGTTGTTCACCGACCGGTGGGAAAGCGTGCCGCGCGTGCACGCCCAGGGATTCTTCCTCTGGAAGGGGGAATCGCCTCCGCCCCGCCCCTGCCGGCTGCGCTACGAGCAGGACGGCCGGAGCGTGGAAACCTGGGACGCCTACCAGTTTTCCCCCGTCCTGAGCGACCACGACCTCTACCTGTTCAACGAAGGGCGCCTGCTGCAGAACTACCGCATGCTGGGGGCGCACCCGATGCGCCACGAAGGCGTGCAGGGCGTGTGCTTCGCCGTCTGGGCCCCCAATGCCGAGCGGGTGAGCGTGGTGGGCGACTTCAACCGCTGGGACGGACGCCAGCATCCCATGCGCAGCCGCGGGTCGAGCGGCGTCTGGGAACTGTTCGTTCCGGGCCTGCGGGAAGGCCCCTTGTACAAATTTGAAATACGCAACCGTCATCATGGCGGCATCATGGTCAAGACCGACCCTTTCGGGTTTGCCTTCGAGATGCGCCCCGGCACGGCCGCCAGGATTTGCGGGCAAAGCCGCCATGCCTGGCAGGACGGCGCATGGATGGAGGGGCGGGCCCGGGCGGACTGGCTGCATGCCCCCATGAACGTGTACGAAGTGCACCTGGGTTCATGGAAAGGGTCGGCGGACGGGCGCTTTCCCAATTTCCGCGACATCGTCCGCGACCTCCTGCCCTACGTGAAGGACCTGGGGTACACGCACCTGGAATTGTTGCCCGTGAGCGAGCATCCCCTGGACGAGTCCTGGGGCTACCAGACCACCGGCTACTTCGGCGTCACGAGCCGTTACGGCACACCCGACGATTTCCGCCACTTCGTCGACCAGTGCCACCAGGCCGGCGTCGGCGTCATCCTCGACTGGGTTCCCGGACACTTTCCCCGGGATGATTTCGCCCTCGCCCGCTTCGACGGCAGCGCCCTGTACGAACACGAGGATCCCCGCCTGGGCGAACACCAGGATTGGGGCACCTACATTTTCAATTACGGCCGCAGCGAAGTGCGCGGCTTTCTGCTCGGCAACGCCCATTACTGGCTCTCGGAATTTCACCTGGACGGGCTGCGCGTGGACGCCGTCGCCTCCATGCTCTACCTGGACTATTCCCGCAAGGCCGGCGAATGGCTGCCCAACCGCTATGGCGGACGGGAAAACCTGGATGCGCTGACGTTCCTGCGCGACGTCAACGTGATGGTGCACGAACAGTTTCCGGGAGCGCTCACCGTGGCGGAAGAATCCACCGCCTGGCCCATGGTGTCCCGCCCGGTTTACCTGGGCGGCCTCGGTTTTTCCATGAAATGGAACATGGGCTGGATGAACGACACCCTGCGCTATTTTTCCCACGACCCGATTTACCGCCGGCACCATCACAGCGACCTCACGTTCGGCCAGCTCTACGCCTACAGCGAAAACTTCGTGCTGCCCTTCTCCCACGACGAAGTCGTGCACGGCAAGAAGTCCCTGCTCGACAAGATGCCCGGCGACACCTGGCAGCGCTTTGCCAACCTGCGGCTGCTGCTGTGCTACCAGATGACCTGCCCCGGCAAGAAGCTCAATTTCATGGGCAACGAATTCGGCCACGGCACCGAATGGCAGGTGAAGGCGGGGCTCGACTGGGGGCTGCTCGCGATCCACTGGCACCAGGGCGTGCAACGGCTTTCCCGCGACCTCAACCGGCTCTATCGCGACCGGACCGCGCTGCACGACCAGGATTTCGAGTCCGCGGGATTTTTCTGGCTGGATTGCGATGACGCCGACCAGTCCGTCCTGAGTTTCGTGCGCCAGGCGCGCGACGGAAGCCGGCTCGCGGTCGTGCTCAACCTCACGCCGGTGCCGCGCCTGGGCTACCGCCTGGGACTGCCTTCGGCCGGCGCCTGGCGCGAACGGCTCAACACCGACTCGACCCACTACGCGGGCGGGGATCTCGGAAACGGCGGCCTGCCGCTGCAGTCCGAACCCCAGCCCTGGAAGGGCCAGCCCTGTTCGATTTCCCTCACCCTGCCGCCCCTTGCGGGCCTCATCCTGGAGCCCTGCTGAAATGACCGAACATTCAAGAACCCCAGCCTGGAACGCCCTCGAACAACACCAGCGCGAACTGTCCTCCCTGCACCTGCGCGACCTGTTCGCGCGCGATCCCGGCCGCTTTGAGCGCTTTTCCCTGCACGCGGGACCGCTGTTTCTCGACTATTCCAAAAACCGCATCACCGACGAAACCCTGGCGTTGCTTCTGGCCCTGGCGCAGGAGGCCCGCCTGCCGGAATGGATCGACAGGCTGTTCCGCGGCGAGCGCGTCAACGACACGGAACACCGCGCGGCCCTGCACATGGCCCTGCGCCAGCAGGGCGACACGCCGGTGCTGCTTGACGGCAAGGACGTGATTCCGGGAGTGCGCCAGGTCCTCTCGCACATGCGCCGCTTTTCCGAGTCGGTGCGCAGCGGGGAATGGCGCGGGTACACCGGCCAGCCCATCACGGACGTGGTCAACATCGGCATCGGCGGGTCGGACCTCGGTCCCGCCATGGTGGTGAGCGCGCTCGATGCCGACTGCGGTCCGCTGCGCGTGCATTTCGTCTCGAACGTGGACGGTGCCGACCTGGCCGGCACCCTGCGCGCCCTCGATCCGGCGCAGACCCTGTTCGTGGTGGCGTCGAAGACCTTCACCACCCAGGAGACGCTCCTCAACGCACGCTCGGCGCGCGACTGGTTCCTGGCGCAGGCGCGCGACCCCAAGCATGTGGCGCGCCATTTCGTCGCCGTGTCGACGCAGCGCGATGAAGTGGTCCGATTCGGCATCGATCCGTCCAACATGTTCGAATTCTGGGACTGGGTGGGCGGACGCTATTCCCTGTGGTCTGCCATCGGCCTGCCGATCGCCCTGGCCATCGGCATGGACCGCTTCGACGCCCTGCTCGCCGGAGCGGGCGAGATGGACGAGCATTTCCGGCGCAGCCCGCTGCCGCAGAACATGCCGGTACTGCTGGGCCTGATCGGCGTGTGGTACGCCAATTTCTTCGGCGCCCAGACCCACGCCATCCTGCCCTACGACCAGGGCATGCACCGCTTCGTGAGCCACATCCAGCAGGTGGTGATGGAAAGCAGCGGCAAAAGCGTGACGCGCGACGGCCGCCCCGTGGACCACGCCACCGGCACCGTGGTCTGGGGCGGGCCGGGAACCAACGGACAGCACGCCTATTTCCAGCTGCTGCACCAGGGCACGGTGCTCGTTCCGGCCGACTTCCTCGCGCCGATGGAATCTCGCACGCCGCTCGGCGAACACCACCGCGTGCTGCTGTCCAACTTCCTCGCCCAGCCGGAAGCCCTGATGCGCGGCAAGACCGCCGCGGAAGCGCGCGCCGAGCTGGAACGCGCCGGGCTCTCCGGAGAAGCGCTGGAACGCCTGCTGCCGCACCGCTGCTTCCCCGGAAACCGCCCGAGCAACAGCCTGCTGTTCCAGAAGCTCGATCCCCGCACCCTGGGAGCCCTGATCGCCCTGTACGAGCACAAGACCTTCGTGCAAAGCGTGCTGTGGGACATCAACGCCTTCGACCAGTGGGGCGTCGAACTCGGAAAACAGCTGGCCCGCGACCTGCTGGCCGAACTGTCCGGCGCGCCGGAACGCGCTCCCCACGACGCATCCACGCGCGGCCTGCTGGACTACGTGCGCCGTCACCTGCAGAACGGCTGAGCCCGCCATGAAAATCCTTTTCGTGACGCCCGAAATCCACCCCCTGGCCAAGACGGGCGGGCTTGGGGACGTGAGCCGCTCCCTTCCGCTCGCGCTGCGCAAGGCCGGGCTCGACGTGCGCGTGCTGCTGCCGGGCTACCGCTCCGTGATGGCCCGGATCGGGGCAGCGCAAACCGTCTGCACCCTGGACGCCCTGGCGCCCATCTGGTCGCCCGCGCGGTTGCTGGAAGCACGCCTGCCGGAAACCGACCTGCCGCTCTGGGTGGTGGATTGCCCGACCCTCTACGATCGGCCCGGCACGCCCTACCAGGACCCGGACGGCCGCGACTGGGACGACAACGCGCTGCGGTTCGGCTTTCTGTGCCATGTGGCCGCCTGGCTCGGCGCGGCCCCCGCCCCGCTGTCCTGGAGTCCCGACACGGTCCATTGCAACGACTGGCAGGCGGGACTCGTGCCTGCCCTGCTGCGCCTTCGCGGCGGCCGCGCCCGCAGCGTGACCACCATCCACAACCTGGCCTTCCAGGGAAATTTCGACCCGCTGTGGGTGTCCCGGCTCGGGCTGCCCACGGAAAGCTTCCACATGCACGGTCTGGAGTTTTACGGGCGCCTGTCCTTCCTCAAGGCGGGCATCACCTATGCCGACCGCATCACCACCGTGAGCCCGCGCTACGCCCGGGAAATCCAGACGCCGGAGTTCGGCTGCGGGCTGGACGGCCTGCTGCGCCACCGCAGCGACGACCTTGCCGGCATCCTCAACGGCATCGACGACACCTGGAACCCGGCCCGCGATCCGGTCCTGCCCGCCCCCTTCGACGCCCGCCGGCTGGTGGCTGGCAAGAACCTGAACAAGGCGGCGCTGCAGAAAAGCTGCCGCCTCGAGGCGGGTCCGGACCTGCCGCTCGCCGGGCTGGTGAGCCGCCTCACGTACCAGAAGGGCATCGACCTGCTGCTCGATGCCCTGCCGGAGCTCATGGCGCTGCCGTTGCAGCTTGCGGTGCTGGGCAGCGGCGATGCCGACGTGGAGCGGCGCCTGCAGGAGGCCGCGCGGGCCTATCCCGGCCGCATGAGCGTCGCCCTGGATTTCGACGAACCGCTGTCGCACCGGATCATCGCCGGCAGTGACCTGTTCCTCATGCCGTCCCGCTTCGAACCCTGCGGATTGGCCCAGATGTACGCCATGACCTACGGCACCCCGCCGGTGGTACGGGAGACCGGGGGTCTCGCCGACACCGTGGTGGACTGCCGGGAAGACACCCTGCAGACCGGCCAGGCCACGGGCTTCACGTTCCGCGAGGAAACCCCCGGTGCGCTGGCGGCGACGGTGCGGCGCGCCGTTGCCACCTACGGGACGCGCAAGTCCTGGCGCACCCTGCAGAAAACCGGCATGCGCCGAGATTTCAGCTGGAAGCAGGCCGCCGTGCACTACGTGGACATCTACCGCGCTCTCGCGCCGGCGGTCTAGCTCCCCTCAAAGCCAGGTCATCAGGCCCGTTTCAAAAGGATGGGTGAGGCTCGGGTGTTGCGGATAGAGGCGGATGCGGTAGTCGAGCTGGCCGCACAGTTCCGGGCGCAGGTCCAGCACGAACAGGTGT
>JAKBBG010000034.1 GCA_021826025.1 Pseudomonadota bacterium
TCTCGCTCCTTGACGCGCGCGTGCAGGTGCAATGGCAGGCGACTGAAGGCCAGTGGCTCGCGCCGGGGCAGCCGGTCGTGCGCGTGAGCGGGCCGGCCCGTGCCCTGCTCACCGGGGAACGCACGGCCTTGAATTTCCTTCAAACCCTTTCCGGCGTGGCAACCCAGACACGGTGCTTCGTGGAGGCGGTGGCCGGCACCGGTGCGCGCATCGTGGATACGAGAAAGACCCTGCCGGGACTGCGGCTTGCGGAAAAGTACGCGGTTCGCGTGGGCGGGGGCACCAACCACCGCATCGGCCTGTTCGACGGCATCCTGATCAAGGAAAACCATGTGGCGGCGGCCGGAGGGATCGTCCCTGCCGTGCGCCTGGCGCTGGAGCAGGCGCCCCCCGGCGTGTTCGTGCAGGTGGAAGTGGAGAGCCTGGAGGAACTGGACCAGGCCCTCGCGGCCGGCGCCCCCATGATTTTGCTGGACAACATGACTCCGGCGCAGCAACATGAAGCGGTGCGGCGCGCGGCCGGGCGCGCGTCGCTGGAAGCCTCGGGCGGTGTGACGCTGGAATCCGTGCGTGCCATCGCTGCCACCGGCGTCGATCGCATTTCCGTCGGGAGCCTAACGAAGGACGTGAAATCTGTCGACTTTTCCATGAGATTTCAATTAAATGAACAAGATAGTTGATGTGGTTTATGAAAGGCCGGCCACCTGCGACACGCGCCATGCGTGGGCCAATATTCCCGAGGAGCCCACCCAGGAACGGCGCGCTGAACTGAAGGCGCTGATCCGGACGTCGCTTACGCGCCATAAGGCCGTGCTGGTGTCCCATTACTACGTGCACCCGGACCTTCAGGACCTTGCCGAAGAAACAGGCGGCCTGGTGGCCGATTCCCTTGAAATGGCCCGGTTCGGCAACCAGCATGCGGCAACGACCCTGGTGGTGGCCGGAGTGCGCTTCATGGGGGAAACCGCCAAAATCCTGTCCAACCAGAAAACCGTGCTGATGCCGGAACTGGAAGCCAACTGCTCCCTCGACCTGGGCTGTCCGGCCGATGCGTTCGCGGCCTTCTGCGACGCGCATCCGGACCGCACCGTGGTGGTCTACGCCAACACCAGCGCAGCCGTCAAAGCGCGTTCGGACTGGGTGGTCACCTCAAGCTGCGCGGTGGACATCGTGCGCCACCTGCACGCGCAGGGCAAAAAAATCCTGTGGGCGCCCGACAAGCACCTGGGCGAATACGTGCAGACCCAGACCGGCGCGGACATGGTGCTCTGGCGCGGCTCCTGCGTGGTCCACGACGAATTCAAGGCGCTCGAACTGGCGGAAATGAAGCGCCAGTACCCCGACGCAAAAGTGCTGGTGCATCCGGAGTCGCCCGCGGAAGTCATCGCCATGGCGGACGCCGTGGGGTCCACCTCGGGCATCCTCAAGGCGGCCGCGAGCCTGCCGGCGAAGGTTTTCATCGTGGCCACCGACAACGGCATGATGCACAAACTGCGGCGGAACAATCCGGGCAAGGTTTTCCTGGAGGCGCCCACGGCCGGCCGCAGTGCCACCTGTCGCAGTTGCGCCCACTGCCCCTGGATGGCCATGAACGGCCTGGAAAACCTTTACGCAGCGCTGGAGTCCGGGACGAACCGCATCGAGGTGGCGCCGGAACTGGCGGCCCGGGCACAGGTGCCCATCCGGCGCATGCTGGACTTCACGGCCGGGAGAACAGCCGCTTCAGGTCTGGTTCCCCAGATCGGCGCGGCCTGAAGTCAGGGCGCGTCCCATGAGGCGCGCCTTGAGCCAGTCGTTCGGGCCGAAGGTCAGGACGGCTGCTGCCAGGTAAATCGCCGCCACTTCCCACACGGGCAGCGGGCTCATTTCCGCGAGGCCCGTCACCCCCAAGACGAAGGCGAGCAGGCCATCTCCCGCCACCGCCCAGCACAGCACCGCGCTCGGGCGGGAACGCCAGAAGGCATTCCGTTCACGCAGAGAGAGCACGGCAAACAGGGCGAAGGCAGCGAGGATTTCGAATCCGTACGTGAGCAGCGGGCCGCCTTCCTGGCTCAATCCCCACCGCATCCAGCCGAAGGAGAGCAGTCCCAGGGCTTCGGCCAGCATGAGCGCCCCCAGCACGGCCGCCACCCGCATCTGCGGGCCGATGTTCCAGGTTTCGGGCTGGGGCGACGTCTGCACGCGGTCGGTGGCGAGGGAAATCATCATGAAGTCGTTCATGAAGACCAGCATCACGATCCCCAGCAACGAAATGGCGAATTTGCCGAGAAAAAGGAAGGACACCACCACGAAGCCGGCCTTGAGCAGCGTCTGGCTCACCTTGTAGAGAATCCAGGTGAGGATGCGCTGGTAAATGGCCCGGCCGACACGGATCATCGACACGATGTTGGACAACCCTTCCGTGGTGAGAACGGCGCTGGCAGCTCCTTTGGCCACGTCGGTGGCGTTGCTCACGGCGATGCCCACTTCGGCCTGGCGCAGGGCGGGTGCATCGTTGACGCCGTCGCCCGTCATGCCGACGATGTGGCCCGCCGATTGCAGGCGCTGCACCACCAGGAACTTGTCCTCGGGAAACACTTCGGCGAAGCCGCCCGCCGAAAGGGCCAGGGCCGTTCCATCGGAAGGGCTGCGGGCAAAGGCGTCGCGCAGGACCGGGGCCCGCACCACGTTGCCCAGGCCCAGCATGCGGGCCACTTCGGCGGCGACGGGAAGGGCGTCGCCGGTGAGCATTTTGACGCCCACACCGAGGCTTCGCAGTTCCGCGATCAGTCCGGCAGAATCGGGACGGGGGCGGTCCTGGAGAAACACCAGGCCCAGAAGCGTCATGGCCCCGCCGGCTTCGGAGCACGCCACGGCCAAGGCCCGAAGGCCCAGACGTGCCCGTGCGTCGGCCTCCTGTTCCAGGCGCGCCAGCGCCGCCTCGTCGAGCCCGGACAGTGCGCCCACCGTGCGCAGGGCCCCCTTCACGCACCGCAGGCGCCGCCCGCCCGCCACGACTTCGGCGGCCGTGTGGCGCGTCGCTGCGGAAAACGGTTCGAAGGAAAGCCGCTCCAGGTCCGCGCTGTCCAGGGAGCGCTCCTGCGCCGCGCGCATGAAGGCCTGGTCGATGGGGTCGTCGTTGGCCGGGTTGGAAGCCCAGAAGCCCGCGCGCAGGAGTCCGGCCTCGTCGCAGGGCGCAAGCGGGTAGGCATCCGCCACGGACAGGCGGTTGGCGGTGAGCGTGCCGGTCTTGTCCGCGCACAGCAGATCCATCGTGGCGGCATCTTCGATCGCGCTGAGCTGGGTGATGAGCACGCCCTGGCGCGTCAGTTCCAGGGATCCCAGCGCCATGCTGACGGTGAACATCACGGGCAGGGCGACCGGGATGGCGGTCATCAGCACGGCCAGCGTCACGGGCAACAGGTGCAGGAGCGACTGGTGTTGCAGCGTGGCCACGGCCAGCGCCAGGACCACGAGGAGGGCCACCAGGACGAGCAGGCCGCGCACCACCTGGGCGATGACCTGCTCCACGTGCAGCTGCGGATGGGCCGTCTCGACCAGCTGTGCCGTCTTGCCGAACCAGGTGCGCAGTCCCGTGGCCGTCGTCACGGCCGTGGCTTCGCCCTGGCGCACCACGGACCCCGAATACAGCAGGTCCCCTGCGTTTTTCTCCACTTCGTGCGATTCGCCGGTGAGAGCCGATTCGTCCGCCTGCAGGACGCCCGCGACCACCTGCAGGTCTGCCGGCACGAAATCGCCCGAACGCACGCGCACGATGTCGCCGGCCACCAGTTCGCGCGCCGGGATCGTGAGCCAGGCGCCGTCCCGCATCACCCGGGCCATCACCTGCAGGCGGCGCCGCAGCGCATCCAGGGCGCGGTTCGCCTTCTGTTCCTGCATGAAGCTCAGCACCGCGTTCACCAGCAGCAGCACGAGCGCGATGGCCATGTCGAGGTTCTTGTGTATGACGAAGGAGAGCAGGGCGATCAGCTCGATCATCCAGGCGGAAAGATTCCAGAATTTTCCGAGAAAGCGGCGCCAGGGATGGCGCGGTTTTTCAGGGATGGCATTGGGGCCGTCGCGCGTGGCGCGGGCCTGCGCATCGTCCTGGGAAAGGCCGCGTTCCGGATTCGTCTGGAGCGTGGCAAGGGTTTGCGCGAGGGGAGGGACGGCGTGGGCGTTTTCAGGCATGTTCGTCCCGGTCACGGATTATGCTCATAACGAAAAATTTCAACGCTGGCGTGGAACATACCGCATGATACGGGATCCCTTTTGTATCAAGCGTAACAAATCATGCTCTCTGCCCCGCCTTGCGGCCGGCGCTGGCCGCACCTCACTGCCGTTTTGCCTTTCCTTTTCCTGGGTCCGCAGTGCCTTGCCGATTCGCCTGAACTCGCCATGCGCGAATTTTCCTCCGGGCAAATCAAGAAAGGGGTTCGCGCCATCGGCTTTGGCGGCGACGGAGCCACGTGGGGCAACTATGCCCTTGTCTGGAAAGACCAGGGGACCGCTTTGGGCGATTATGGGGACACCGGCTATTCCAACGGAAACCAGTTCCATTTCGCAGCCATCGGCGGGACCACGCCGCTGTTGTGGCACGACCTTGCCGTGTACGTCATCCTGTTGCGCCAGGATTCGGGGCATGTGGATTTTATGACCACTTCTCCCGGTTGGCAGACTGCGCGTACCCAGGCTTCAGGGCAGGGAAGCGACCGGGCCGTTTTCACCAAAATGGCGATGCCGTTGGGCAGCGGATTTTCCGCAGGCGTCCTGCTGTCCCATGAGGTGTCCGAGTTTACGGCGCAGTCGGTGACCGACGCGGCCAAGACGGTGCGATACCAGACGGCCTGGCGTCCTTCAGGCGGATACGGGGTGGTCTGGGAAAGCCCGGGCAAAGACTGGCTGCTGGGATTTCGGGGGCTCATCAACAGGGACCTCGAACGGCGCACCGACCCCTCGGGCACCGCGGAAGGCAGCGCCCGCTCCAGCGAATACCGGGCCGGGGCTTCCTACGCGATTTGGGACGGGGCGCTGCTGGACATCGGTCGCACGCGGTACCATCGCGAGAACGACTTAAGCCAGGTGAATACGATGTATTACGCGCCCAACCTGGGTTTTGAACAGACTTTTGACGCGGGTCGCAGCGCTGTTCGCTTCGGGCTTGACGAAAGCTCCCCCGGTGCCGGCTTTACCCACCAATTTGCGGGGTGCAAGCTGGACGTTGCGTACGTGAGCAATCTGGCCCAGCGCCGGGTGGGCACCCTGTTCGGCACCGACAGCCGCAGCCTGATCGCGACGCTCACGTTTGGATATGGCGCCCGCGCGCGTTAGCTCGCGGCACCGTCCAGGCCCGGACAGATGGTGGGCATCGCCTTTTCCAGGGTGAAGGGATAGTCGCGGCTGTAATGCAGGCCGCGGCTTTCGTGGCGAGACTGGGCCGAACGCACGATGAGGTCGGACACGGCCACCAGGTTGCGCAGTTCGAGCAGGTCCCGGCTCACGTGGAAATTGGCATAGAACTCCCGTATCTCTTCGCTCAGGAGCCGCAGGCGGTGTGACGCCCGTTCCAGGCGCTTGTCGGTGCGCACGATGCCCACGTAGTCCCACATGAAGCGCCGCAATTCGTCCCAGTTGTGGGAAATCACCACTTCCTCGTCGGCGTCCGTGACCTGGCTCGCATCCCAGGCCGGCAGCCGGGACACGGGTCCTGCCGGATGGGCGAGGATGTGGCGGCTTGCGGCGGTGGCCATCACCACGCATTCGAGGAGGGAATTGCTGGCCAGGCGGTTGGCCCCGTGCAGGCCGGTGTAGGCCGTTTCCCCGATGGCGTAGAGCCTGTCCAGGTCGGCATGGCCGTCCAGGTCGGTCATGATCCCGCCGCAGGTGTAATGGGCGGCGGGGACCACCGGAATCGGGTCGCGCGCCATGTCGATGCCCAATTCCAGGCAGCGCGCGTAGATGGTGGGGAAATGTTCGCGCACGAACGCCTCCCCCTTGTGCGAAATGTCGAGATAGACGCTGTCGATGCCATGGCGCTTCATTTCATAGTCGATGGCCCGGGCCACGATGTCGCGCGGCGCGAGTTCGGCGCGCTCATCGTGCTGGGGCATGAAACGGGTGCCGTCGGGCAGGCGCAACACGCCCCCTTCGCCCCGTACCGCTTCCGAAATGAGAAACGACTTCGCATGGGGGTGATAGAGGCAGGTGGGGTGAAACTGGATGAACTCCATGTTGGCGACGCGGCATCCGGCCCGCCAGGCCGAGGCGATCCCGTCACCGGTGGCGGTGTCGGGATTGGTGGTGTAGAGGTAGACCTTTCCCGCGCCGCCCGTGGCGAGAATGGTGTGCCCCGCCGAAAACGTCTCCACCTCGCCGGTGAGTTCGTTGAGGGCGTACACGCCGAGGCAGCGGCGTCCCACCTGCTTGAGCTTGCCCGTGGTGATGAGGTCCACCAGCATGTAGTGGTCGAACAGCGTGATGTTGGGGTGGGCCTTGAGCCGCGGATAAAGCTGGTTCTGCACGGCGGCACCGGTGGCGTCGGCGGCATGGACGATGCGCCGGTGGCTGTGGCCGCCCTCCCGCGTGAGGTGCAGGTGGCCATGTTCCGCCGTGAAGGGGACTCCCTGTTCGCGCAGCCAGCCGATGGCGGCCGGGGCATGTTCGATGATGTAGCGGGTCGCGTCGGGGTCGCAGAGGCCGGCCCCCGCCGTCATCGTGTCTTCCACGTGGGACGCGAAGCTGTCGTCTTCGCCGAGCACGGCGGCAATGCCGCCCTGGGCCCAGCCGCTGGCCCCGTCTTCGAGGGAGCGCTTGGTGAGCACGGCGACCCGGACATGGTCGGCCAGGCGCAGCGCCGCTGTGGATCCGGCCAGCCCGCTGCCGATGATGATCACATCGAATGCTTTCAGAAAACGCTCCGTGACAGGCCCGTTACAACAGAACGTCAGTATGCTTGGTGAACGTCGGCTCCACAAGCCTTGTGGCGGCGCAGGCCATGACAAAACTTCACAAAACAACACGCAACATCAAATTTGTATCTTTTAATATCAGGGCGGATCGAACAGGGAAACGGAGACCGGTCGTTCGACGGCCGCTGGTGTGATGTCTACATTCGTTCTGGTGCTTGAAAACGATTTGAGGGAAGTTTCGCAGATTCGCAAGACCCTGAAGCACGACGGTTTCGAACTCGTTCATTGCAAGACGGTGCCGGAAGCGAAAGACCTGATCGGCCAGTTCGGCTTTCAGCTGATCCTGGTGGACCTCGTCCTGGGAGGCGGCGACAGCAGCCTCGACTTCGTCCGGTACGCGCGCGAATGCCAGCCCCAGCTCGGCATCATGGTGATCAGCGGCCGCAACACCGTGTCTGACCGCATTGCAGGATTTCAGGTGGGAGCCGACGACTATCTGCCCCGGCCTTTCGATGATGCGGAGCTCGCGGTGCGGGCGCGCCGCCTGGTGCAGCGGGTCCAGGGCAGGGCGGCCCCGCCCGAAGGGCTGGTGTACCGGTTCAGCGGGTTCACCCTGGACAAGCGCCGGCGCACCCTGTGCTGCCGCAACGGCGAGCCGGTGCGCCTGACGGGGAGGGAATTCGAACTGCTCCTGTGCCTCGTTGAAAGCGGCAACCGGGTGGTGCGACGGGACGCGCTGGCCAGTTTCATCTGCGGGCGATCCTGGCATGTGCTCGACCGGTCGGTGGACGTCATGGTGTCCAACCTGCGCTGCAAGCTGCGCGCTGCCAAGCCCGACGAAATGCTGATCAAGTCGATCCGGGGCGTGGGCTACTGCTTCGGAACCCGGGTGGAAACCCTGGCCTGAACGCCTTTCTCAGTACACCGGTTCCTGCAGGACGCGGTAGAGGTATTGGCCGTAGCCGTTGTTCTTCATGCGGGCCGCGATGGTTTCCAGCGCTGCGGCACTGATGAGCCCCTTGCGGTAGGCGATTTCCTCGGGACAGGCGATTTTGAGTCCCTGGCGCTTTTCCACCGTCTCGATGTACTGGGCCGCTTCCAGAAGGGATTCGTGAGTGCCCGTATCGAGCCAGGCGAAACCCCGTCCCATGCGCTCCACGTGGAGCTCGCGGCGATCCAGGTAGCAGCGGTTGAGATCCGTGATTTCCAGTTCGCCGCGGGCGGAAGGCTTGAGGGCGGCGGCGAAGTCGCACACCTGGCTGTCGTAGAAATACAGGCCCGTGACGGCATAGCGGGAGCGGGGATGGGCCGGTTTTTCCTCCAGGCTCAGCACCCGGCCTTCCGCATCGAATTCCGCCACCCCGTAGCGTTCGGGATCGTTCACGGCATAGGCGAACACGGTCGCCCCCGCTGTGCGCTGGTGCGCGCGCTCGAGCAGCCCGGTAAAGTCGTGCCCGTAGAAAATGTTGTCGCCCAGCACCAGCACGCTGGGGTCGTTGCCGATGAAGGCGCGCCCGATCAGAAACGCCTGGGCAAGCCCGTCCGGGCTGGGCTGCACGGCGTAGCTCAGGGAAAGTCCCCACTGGCTGCCGTCGCCCAGCAGCTCGCGGAAGCGCGGGGTATCCTGGGGCGTGGAAATGACCAGGATGTCCTGAACGCCCGCGAGCATCAGGGTGCACAACGGGTAATAGATCATGGGCTTGTCATACACCGGCAGCAGCTGTTTCGAGACGACCTGCGTGACGGGGTAGAGGCGGGTGCCGGAACCGCCGGCAAGGATCAGGCCTTTTCTCATGGCTGGGATACCCGTTGTCCGTAATTTTTGTGGATCCAGTCGCGGTAGGCGCCGCTCACCACGCGCTCGGTCCAGGAGGCGTGGGCCAGATACCAGGCCACGGTCTTTTCCAGGCCCGATTCGAAGGTTTCCGAAGGAGCCCAGCCCAGTTCGCTGCGCATCCTGCGGGCGTCGATGGCGTAACGCCGGTCATGCCCGGGGCGATCCTTCACAAAGCGCACCAGTTCTGCATAGGGGACCGCTGCGCGAGGCTTCTGCCGGTCCAGGGCGGCGCACAGGGCGTGCACCACCGCGAGGTTGGTGCGTTCGCTGTCGCCCCCGACATTGTAGGTTTCGCCCGGACGGCCGGCTTCCAGCACGCGCCGGATGGCGCTGCAATGGTCGGACACGTAAAGCCAGTCGCGCACGTTCTGGCCGTCCCCGTAGACCGGCAGCGCCTTGTCCTGCAGGGCGTTGTGGATCATGAGGGGAATGAGCTTTTCGGGAAACTGGTAGGGTCCGTAGTTGTTGGAACAGTTGGTGGTGAGCACCGGCAGGCCGTAGGTGTGGTGCCAGGCGCGGACCAGGTGGTCGGAGGCCGCCTTGGAGGCTGAATAGGGGCTGTTGGGCGCATAGGGCGTGCTTTCCGAAAAGGCCGGATCGGCCGGCCCGAGGGATCCGTACACTTCGTCCGTGGACACGTGCAGGAAGCGGAAATCCGCCCGTTCGGACCCTTCCAGCGCGTTCCAGTAGCCCCGCACGGCTTCCAGCAGGCGGAAGGTGCCGACCACGTTGGTTTCGATGAAGTCGCCCGGCCCGTGGATCGACCGGTCCACATGGCTTTCCGCCGCAAAGTTGATGACGGCGCGCGGCCGGTGCTGGGCCAGCAGCCGTTCCACCAGGGTCTGGTCCCCGATGTCAGCCTGGACCAGGAGGTGGCGGGAGTCGTCCGAAAGGCTCTCCAGGTTTTCGGCATTGCCGGCGTAAGTGAGCTTGTCTAGGGTGAGCACGGGTTCGTCGGCGTGGGCAAACCATTCCAGCACGAAATTGGAACCGATGAATCCTGCGCCGCCGGTGACGATGATCATGTGCGTTCTGCCCGAGTCCGGAAGAAATCCTGGAAGCGGGGAATAGTATCAGGAAGCGGCAGGGGCCGGCCATGCGCCCGCTTCCTGAGGGCTCCCTGCAATTGCGTATAATTTGTATTATGTTAAATGAGCGATGCCAAAAAACCCCGCCGTGAGGCGGGGTTTCCGGAAGCCCTCCCCGGGCTTACTTGAGTACGCGCATCCAGGGCGACTTGCAGCTGGACACGGCGGGATAGTAACCGTTGCTGTCCGGGCAGTAATACAGGAGTTCCTGCCCCCCGGGCGCGGCAGCCGGACCGGGCGCTCCCGAAGCGGGAGGCGGCGGAGGCGGAGCGTTGCGCGGCGGCATGGGTGCCGGCGCCCCACCGCCTGCGGGGTGCGCGTAATTGAGGCTGGAACCCGAATCGAGCCGGGTGACCCGGGTCGCCCCGGCACCGCCCAGAACCTGCACGCGTTCGCCCACCTGGAACTGTTCGTCTGCGCCCTGCGTCACGGCGATCACGTAGCCGTTGTCGAGGCGGATGGTGAGTTCGACGCCATCCGTGGTGGAGAGGTTGCTCTGTGCCGCTTCGCCGGCTGCGCCGCCGGCGAGACCGCCCAGGATCGTGGCCGCGGCTTCGCCGTTGCCCTGGCCGACGGTATGTCCCAGCGCTGCGCCCGCCACCGCGCCGCCGATGGCGCCCAGAAGGCCCGGATCACTGGACTGGATCTTGACCTTTCGGATGCTCTCCACGGTGCCGATGCGGACCGACTGTTCGCCGCGTACCTGGCCATAGGTGTAGTCCGAGCCTCCGACGCCGGGCGTGGTGCACCCCTGGAGAGCCCACGTGGCAGCCAGGGCCATGGCCAATGCGGCTGGGGTTCTGATTTTCATGCGATTCTCCAAAATATCCTTATAACTTGATGTAATTGTGACGATTATAGCGCAAAAACAAGCTGTTCAAAGCGCCCCTTGCAGCGCGCCTGGCCAAGCAAAACCTTCACCTTTGAGCATAACCCAGTGCACAGGTTCCCACGGCGGATGCATTGTAAATCTGTGCAAAAAGCGGCGCAGGTCGGGCGTGGCATCTGTGGTACCCTCGCAGTTTTCTTTCCGCTCCTGAAGGGATCTCCATCCATGGCGCAGTACGTTTTCACGATGAATCGTGTGGGCAAGATTGTCCCTCCGAAAAGGCAAATCCTCAAGGACATTTCCCTGAGCTTCTTCCCCGGGGCCAAAATCGGCGTGCTGGGACTCAACGGCTCGGGCAAATCCACCCTGCTTCGCATCATGGCGGGCGTGGACAAGGAATACGAAGGCGAAGCCACCCCGATGCCGGGACTGTCCATCGGCTACCTGCCCCAGGAACCTCAGCTCGACCCGGAAATGTCCGTGCGCGAAGCCGTGGAACAGGGACTGGGAGAAATCCTGGAAGCGCGCAAGTCCCTGGAAGCCGTGTATGCCGCCTACGCCGAGCCGGACGCGGATTTCGACGCACTTGCAAGCGAACAGGCCCGGCTGGAAGCCATCATCAACGCAGCCGACGGCCACAGCGCGGAAGTCCAGATGGAAGTGGCCGCGGACGCCTTGCGCCTGCCGCCGTGGGATGCGCGCATCGCCCACCTGTCCGGCGGGGAAAAGCGCCGCGTCGCCCTGTGCCGCCTGCTCATTTCGAAGCCCGACATGCTGCTGCTGGACGAGCCCACCAACCACCTGGACGCGGAAAGCGTGGACTGGCTCGAACAGTTCCTGCAGCGCTTCCCCGGCACCGTGGTGGCCGTGACCCACGACCGTTACTTTTTGGACAATGCCGCGGAATGGATCCTGGAACTCGACCGCGGGCACGGCATTCCCTGGAAAGGCAACTACAGTTCCTGGCTCGAGCAGAAGGAAAACCGCCTGAAGCAGGAAGAGGCCCAGGAGTCGGCCCGCCAGAAGGCCATCCAGAAGGAACTCGAATGGGTGCGGCAAAACCCCAAGGGGCGCCAGGCCAAGTCCAAGGCCCGCCTGTCGCGCTTCGAGGAGCTCAGTTCGCAGGAATACCAGAAACGCAACGAAACCCAGGAAATCTTCATCCCCGTGGCAGACCGCCTGGGCGGCCAGGTCATCGAGTTTTCCGAAGTGAGCAAGGGGTTCGGCGACCGCCTGCTGCTTGACCGGGTAAGCTTTGCGATTCCGCCCGGCGCCATCGTGGGCATCATCGGCCCCAACGGGGCCGGCAAGTCCACGCTGTTTCGCATGATCTCCGGCCAGGACCAGCCCGATTCGGGCCAAATCCGCGTGGGACCCAGCGTCAAGCTCTCCACCGTGGACCAGTCGCGCGATGCGCTCGACAACAAGAAAACAGTGTGGGAAGCCATCTCCGGGGGCGCCGACATCCTCACCGTGGGCAAGTACGAAACCCCCTCGCGCGCCTATATCGGGCGGTTCAATTTCAAGGGGGCGGACCAGCAGAAGATCGTGGGCAACCTGTCAGGCGGAGAACGCGGGCGGCTGCACCTCGCCAGCACCCTGATCCAGGGCGGCAATGTGCTGCTGCTGGACGAACCTTCCAACGATCTGGACGTGGAAACGCTGCGTGCCCTGGAAGACGCCCTGCTCGAATTTGCCGGGTGCGTCCTGGTGATTTCCCACGACCGCTGGTTCCTCGACCGGATCGCCACCCACATCCTGGCGTTTGAAGGGGACTCCCAGGTGGTGTTTTTTGCCGGCAACTACCAGGAATACGAAGCGGACAAGCGCAAGCGCCTGGGGGAGGAAGGGGCCCGGCCGAAACGGTTGCGCTACAAGCCGCTGCACGCCTAGGTCGCGGCACCTGCGCTTGCGGGCGCGTCCTCCTGCAGCAGGCTGATGAGCTCTTCGGTGGAAATCGTGCTCACCTCCCCTGCCCCTTCCAGCAGGCTGTCCGCCAGGTGGCGCTTGCGTTCGTGCAGCGCCACGATTTTTTCCTCGATGGTGTCGCGAGCGATCAGGCGATAGACCGTGACCGGGCGGGTCTGGCCGATGCGGTGGGCGCGGTCCGACGCCTGGTCTTCCACCGCCGGGTTCCACCAGGGATCCATGTGGATGACGTAGTCCGCAGCCGTCAGGTTGAGGCCCACGCCGCCGGCCTTGAGGCTGATCAGGAACAGGTCCCCTTCGCCTTCCTGGAAGGCCTTGACGCGCCGCGTGCGTTCGGCAGAAGGTGTGGATCCGTCAAGGTATTGGTAGGACACGCCGCGTTCGTTGAGCGCTTCCCGGATGATTTCGAGGTAATCCACGAACTGGCTGAACACCAGGGCCCGGTGGTCGCTTTCGCGCAGTTCCTCGACGATTTCCATGAGGGCGGTGATTTTTCCCGACGGCCATTCCCGGTCCGGGAGGATGAGCGACCCATGACAGCAGGCCCGTCGCAATTTCATGATGCCGGCAAGCACGCGGATCCGGTTGGGCTGGTCCTCCCCTTCCACCGTCACGCTTTCCAGGGCTTCGAGTCGGACGGCTTCGTACATGGCGCGTTCGTCCGGGCTCAAATCCAGGGCGAGCGTCACTTCGGTGCGCTGCGGCAGCTCGGACAGCACCTGGGTTTTGGTCCGGCGCAGGACGAAAGGCTGGATCAGGCGGCGCAGCCGTTCGCGCGCTTCGCTGTCGTTGTTCTTTTCGATCGGCACGGCGAAACGTTCCGTGAAGGAGTCCAGGGAGCCCAGCAGCCCCGGATTGATGAACCGGAACAGATTCCACAGCTCGCCCAGGTGGTTTTCGATGGGCGTGCCCGTGGTGATCATGCGGAAGCGGGCCTTGAGCTTCATGGCAGCCTGGGACCGCTTGGTGCCGGCATTCTTGATGGCCTGGGCTTCGTCCAGGACCACGGTGGCCCATTCCATGGCGGCCAAGGCTTCGGCTTCCTGCTGAAACAGGGTGTAGCTCATGATGATCAGTTCGCCCGGTCCCGCGTCGGAGAAATTCCGGTCGCGCGCGCTGTTGTTGAGCCAGCGGATGTTGAGGGACGGGGCAAAACGCCGCGCTTCGCTGTCCCAGTTGCCGCAGACGGAGGTGGGTGCCACCACCAGTGCGGGTCCCTGGGACGTCCGGTGCAGCAGCAGCGCGAGCGCCTGCAGGGTCTTGCCAAGCCCCATGTCGTCGGCGAGGCAGGCCCCCGCTCCGGCCTGGGCATGGCGCGCGAGCCACTCGAAGCCGTAGCGCTGGTAATCCCGCAGTTCGGCCTGGAGGCCTTCGGGCATTTCGGGGCGCCAGGCCGACAGCGCATCGCGCCGTTGCAGCAGTTCGCGCCAGCCGGAATCGCTGCGGGCTTCCACCGTTTCGTCCACCACGTCGGAGAGCTGGGTGGCCGCCAGGGCATGGATGCGCAGCAGGTCGGCGTGCTGTTCTGACAGTCCGCCCAGCTCGCGCACGCGCTTGAGCAGCTGCTCGCTCAGGGCCAGGTACTGCCCGTCCTTGAGCGCCACGAATCGGGTACCGGGGGTCGAAGCGGCTTCCAGCAGGGTCTTGAGCTCCACCACCGTGTTGGCGTCCACGGCGACGCTGCCCGTCACCCCCAGCCAGTCGCCCTGGGACGAAACCTGCAGGGAGAGCTGATTGGTGTCCACTTCGCCCCGGATCTTGAGCGTTTCCCCTTCCGGCCAGCGCAACTTCACGTCTTCCTGTTCGCGCAGCGCCAGCAGCAGTTCGCAGGCCGTGGCCGGATTGAGGCTCTGTCCGTGGTAGGGATGTTCGGACGACTTGATCCAGGGACGGCAGACTTCGAACATCTTGTCCGCGGCGGCCCGTTCCTGGCGCAATGAACGCAGGACAGCCTTCTGCACGGGATCGTCGCCGGGGGCGTAGCCCACGCATTCGGGCCCCGCGCCGGGAGTGTAAGGCAGGCCGCGGTCGCCTTCGGGGTAAACCACGAGCTCCACCTGCAGGCCGCTGGGTGCCGGCGACAGCAGCGCGTAAATCTGGGGGTCGGCCGGGGTCACCTCCACGTTTCCGCCACCGATGTCCGAACGCACGCGAAAGCGCAAGGCCAGTCCTTCGATGGTCTTATGAAGCCGGTCTTCGGCATTTTTGGGCAGCAGGAGGCCTTCCTGGCCTAACACCTTGAGGGCCCGTTCCTGGTCGGAAGTGAGTTCCATCAGGCATAGCCGGTTGCGCATTTCCCGCCGGATGAGAAACCGGGACCCTTCCGGAAAATCCGGATGCATGGCGAGCCGGATCTGGTGGCGTTCCCGCGTCACGACGATTTCGGGTTCTCCGCGCACGAGCTGGACGGGCTGGTCGGTCTCCTGGGCCCAGAACAGCAGCGGATGCCCCACCAGCTGCGCGAGCGCCGGCAGGCAATCGATGCGTTTTTCGCTGTTCTTCTTGGTCGTGTCGGCCTGGCGGATGGCAGCGATCGCCGCGCGGTCCTGTTCGGTGAGTCCTTCCAGGTCCTGCTGCGCCGTCAGCATGCGGTTGAGGGCCACTGCCTTGCCCTGTCCCCAGGGACTGCCGGAGGTGCGGCGCTGTTCGCGCGCTTCCAGCAGGCATTGCCCGGTTTCCGGCGTGTATGTGAGGTACCACGCGAAACGCGTGTTTTTGGGCGGTGGCGTGGTATTGGAAAATTCGTTGCCGAGGCGGTCCAGCGCCCCCAGCGCGCGCTCCCACAGCGGTTGGCGGCGGATGGCGTCGGCGAGCGAAACGGTGCCGAGCTCGTAGTGAAGTTTTTCGGCCCGCTCCGCGGCCTGGCTGCCGTCCATGCGGCCCAGCAGTTCCAGCGTTTCGGCCGCAATCCAGCGATATCCCTGGGATTCCGCCTTGGCTGCCAGGTCGCGCAGCCGGTCGCGGTCGATCCGTTCCCCGGCGCCGTCGACCCACCAGCTCGCGAGCGCCCGGAACAGGGTCCCGAATGGGTCGCGTTCGGCCGTTTCGCTCCGCTCCTCGGCCGGCAACAGGTCCACGGACTGGGTCGCCCGGGCCACATGGCCCAGGCAGGCATAGACCGACAGCATGGATGAGCCGCCCTTCATCACCGCGGCGATGTGGCTGGAGGCCTTTTCAAGGCGCTTGGGGTCGCCGCTTGCGATGAGCGCAACCACGTAGGCGACGCCGCTCAACCCCGCCATGCCGGCCTTGCGCAGGTCCTGGGATTTCTTGCTGTCCTTGAGGATGGCGTCGAACACCTTGAGCCCTTCCTCCATCTGCCCGCGCAGCACGTGCGCGAGGCCCGTCACCGGGGTCGGGCTGGCCGAACCTTTGGTGCGGGAAAGCAGGATCGCGTCGTCGATGTGGCCGCGCAGCACCATGGGTTCGCTCAGCACCGTGGCGAACCAGTTTTTCTGTTCCTCGCGCGCGTTCTTGGCGCGATCGCGCAGCCAGGACATGGGACCGGCGCAGGAATCGAGGCGGTTCAGGCGAACGGCCAGCAGGGTGGCTGCCACCGGCAGCCCGATTTCGGACGGCAGCGCATCGAACTGTTCCGGCTGGAACGGGTTGTCGAAAATGGCCACATAGGGGTTTTTGCTGCGCCATTCCGCGGAAAAATAGCTCTGGATGGTCTGGGCGAGGCGCGTGAAGTCTTCGTACCGGCCGGCATAAAGGGCAAGGCGCAGGTCGCGAACCCCTTCCGCGAACTGGCGCACGAAATACCCGTAGCGGTAGTCCGCAATCTTGAAAACGGCCCGGATGGCCTCCACCATGGGGACGCAGCGCGGGGTGCCGGCGAGCCGGCGGGCTGCCTGCTCCGCGCGCTGCGGATCGCACTGGACCCGCGGGCCCTGCACCACCAGGTGGCCCTGGCCGACCAGCGTTTCCAGGGCGCCGGTGAGGGTCTGGAGGGTCCAGGGCTGGCCGTCCGCATCGCGGCAATGGGCTGCTTCGAGGCATTGCAGCAGCTGCGTTTTGGTGAGCGGCAGATAGGCCAGGGACACCAGCTGGAGCAACTCCAGCTGGTGTCCTGCCAGCGCGTCCAGCCCTGCACCTTCGTCAGGCAGCGTGTTTTGAACTGCGGGAGTCCCCATAAGCCTCTATAAACAAATTGGATTCTTTGAAATATTGAAAATGGGCCAAGCATTCGATTCTAAGGGTTCATTTGCCATATGCCAAGGCCCTGATTTTTTATCATGTTTTAGCCGGCAGCCGGCACATTTCACAAACCGCGCTTTACATAACTTTGCACGGCAACGGCGCGAAGGCCGCGCACCACGCCTTGTCATCGCCTCCTGTCCCCAGTTAGGATTGCAAGCTGCCACTTCACGGAATCCCGAAAAGCCCATGAGCACGCCACTGATCGAACTGGACGATCTGCATTTCAGCTATGGGTCGCGCCAGGTTCTGAGGGGGGTCAGCCTGACCCTGGCCGAAGGGAAAGTGACCGCCATTCTGGGCACCAGCGGCTGCGGCAAAACCACCCTGCTGAGGCTCATCGGCGGCCAGCTGCGGCCCGATCGCGGCGCCGTGCGTTTCCGCGGGAAAGTGGTGCACGAAATGAACCGTGACCAGCTCTACCGCATGCGCCGCGAAATCGGCATGATGTTTCAGCAGGGCGGACTGTTCAGCGACCTCACCGTGTTCGACAACGTGGCTTTTCC
>JAKBBG010000035.1 GCA_021826025.1 Pseudomonadota bacterium
GGCTCCCCGGCATAGTGCGCCGAAATGACGCCGGGTGCCCCGCCCAGCGCGCTCACGCACAGTCCCGAATCGTCGGCCAGGGCCGCGAGCCCGCTGTGCCTTGCAGCGTGTCGCGCCTTGGCCAGGGCGTTCTCCACGAAAGTCGGATGCGGTTCAGGCGCTTCGGGAATGGCCAGATCATCCTGGGGAACGACCGCCCACTGGACCGGCTGCAGCAACGCCTGCAGCTCCTTCAGCTTGCCCGGGTTGCGGCTCGCCAGCACCAGGCGCTTCACGGACCCGCCCCGGCACGCTCCGCCAGTGCCCGGCGCTGCAACGCGAACAGTTCCCGGCACCCCTGCGCCGCCAAATCCAGCAGGATGTCCACTTCCGAACGCCGGAACGCCGCACCTTCCGCGGTCCCCTGGATTTCCACAAAATGCCCTTCCGCCGTCATGACCACGTTCATGTCCGTGTCGCAGCAGGAATCCTCCTCATAGTCCAGGTCCAGGACCGGAACCCCTTCGAATATCCCCACGGAAACGGCGGCCACCGGTTGCAGCACCGGAGACTGGGAAAGGGCTCCCGAACGCAGCAGACTTCCCACGGCATCTTCCAGTGCGAGGTAGGCCCCCGTGATGCTGGCCGTGCGCGTGCCGCCGTCCGCCTGCAGCACGTCGCAGTCGATGTGCACGGTCCGCTCCCCCAGCACTTCGAGGTCCATCACCGCGCGCAGGGAACGCCCGATCAGGCGCTGGATTTCCTGGGTGCGGCCGCTTTGGCGGCCGGCCACGGCTTCGCGCGACGTGCGCGTGTTGGTGGCCCGCGGCAGCATGCCGTATTCCGCCGTGACCCAGCCTTTCCCCTGCCCCTTCAGAAAGCCGGGAACCTTGGCTTCCACGCTGGCGGTGCAAAGCACGCGCGTCTCTCCGAATTCCACCAGAACGGAGCCTTCGGCGTAGCGCGTGTAGTGCCGGGTGAAGCGGACCAGGCGCAACTGGTCCGGACGACGATGACTGGGGCGCATGACCTTCCTCGTGCCGAATGCCGAAACCGGGAGTTTACCGCCTTTGAAGGTCCAACTGGGGTATCATGGCCCCCAGTCCGTATCGATGGAATCGCCACAGTGGCAAGCGTGTACAGCATGACCGGATTTTCAGGGGGCACCCGCGATCTTCCGGGAGGATCACTGGCGCTGGAACTCAAAAGCGTCAACCACCGCTATCTCGAAATCCAGTTCCGCTTTCCCGATTCGCTGCGCGCGCTCGAACCCGGCCTGCGGGAACGCATCGCCGGCGCCCTCAAGCGCGGCAAAGTCGACTGCCGCCTGGAATGGCGGCGCGCGGATTCCGCGGGGCAGGGCCCTCTCCTGAACACGCCCGCGCTGGAACAGCTGCGCACCTGCAGCACCATCGTGCAGGAAGTGTTCCCGGACGCGACCCCGCTTTCCGTGGCCGAAATCCTGCAATGGCCCGGCGTCCTGCACCAGGACTCCGAAACCGTCACCGCATGGGATGAACCCTGCTTCAGCCTGCTCGCCGAAACGCTAGAAGCGCTGACCCAGGCCCGCGCCCGCGAAGGCGAGAAACTCAAAAGTTTCCTGCTGCAGCGCGTCGACGACATGCTCCGACTCCTGAAAAACCTGTCCCCCCAGGTGCCCGCCCTGGTGGCCGCCTTCCAGGATCGCCTCGCATCCCGCCTGCGCGACGCGCTCGGCACCCAGGACGAAGAACGCGTGCGCCAGGAAGTCACCCTGTACGCCGCCCGCATCGACATCGAAGAGGAAATCTCGCGGCTTCGCATGCACCTGGACGAAGTGCAGCGCATCCTGCAGGCGGGCGGCAGCATCGGAAAACGCCTCGATTTCATGATGCAGGAGCTGCACCGGGAAGCCAACACGCTGGGGTCGAAATCCGTTTCCGCAGAGCTGTCGCGAACCTCCATGGATTTGAAAGTCCTGATCGAACAAATGCGCGAACAGGTGCAGAACATCGAATGAACGGCCAGATCTTCATCGTCGCGGCCCCTTCCGGGGCGGGGAAATCCAGCCTGGTCGCCGCGCTGGTGGCCTCCGACACGGGAGTCCGCCTTTCCATTTCCCACACCACGCGCCCGCCCAGGCCGGGAGAAACCGACGGCCGGGAATACCATTTCGTGTCCCACGAAACGTTCCGGACCATGCAGGCCCGCGGAGAGTTCCTCGAATCCGCCGAAGTGTACGGCAACTTCTACGGCACCTCGTCCTCGGACATCCGCAACAGCCTCAACCAGGGACTGGACGTGGTGCTGGAAATCGACTGGCAGGGAGCGCGCCAGGTTCGCAGCCTGTTTCCGGACGCCATCAGCGTTTTCATCCTGCCGCCATCCCTGCAAGCCCTGCGCGAACGCCTGCTCGCGCGCGGCAAGGATCCGCTGCCGGTGATCGAACGGCGCCTGGCGCTGGCCCAGGAAGACCTGAGCCATGAGAACGAATTCGATTATGCTATTATTAACAATGAGTTCGCGGAGGCGGCCAAGGATCTCGCCGCCATCGTGCGGGCCGCGCGCTGCCGGCGTAGCCGGCAGCGGCTCCGTTACGCCGCGTTGATCCGTTAATCCACCCGAATTGAAGGTTTTCCATGGCCCGTATTACCGTCGACGATGCGCTGCATGCCATCCATAACCGTTTCGAGCTGACGCTCGCAGCCACCTATCGCGCCCGGCAGCTCGCCTCAGGCTCAACTCCCCTGGTCGAACCCAACCGGGACAAACCCACCGTCATCGCGCTGCGCGAAATTGCGGCAGGGAAAGTCGGCATGGAAATCCTCAACAAGGTCCCTGCCTGACCCATCCTTTCCCCGTGCCCCCCAACGACCAGGCCCTCGCTTCCCAAACCGTATCGCCGTCCCTACTGACCGACGTCGCAGCCACCTACCTGCGCCCGGAAGACATCGAACAGATCGAGCAGGCTTTCGCGCTGGCCGCCCGGGCCCATGAAGGCCAGTACCGCAAGAGCGGCGAACCCTACATCACCCATCCCCTGTCGGTGGCTACCATCCTGGCCGAATGGCACCTGGACCCCCAGGCGCTGATGGCCGCCCTGCTGCACGACACGGTGGAAGACACGAGCACGACATCGCTGCAGATCGCTCAGCAGTTCGGCAAATCCGTGAGCGAGCTGGTGGACGGGGTGAGCAAGCTGGACCGTCTGGAATTCCAGACGGAACAGCAAGCGCAGGCGGAGAACTTCCGGAAAATGCTGTTGGCCATGGCGCGGGACGTGCGCGTCATCCTGATCAAGCTTGCCGACCGGCTGCACAACATGCGCACCCTGGACGCCATGGAATCCGGCAAGCAGCGCAGGATCGCCCGGGAAACCCTCGACATTTACGGCCCCATCGCCAACCGGCTGGGCCTGCATGCGGTTTTCCAGGAACTGCAGGACCTGGGATTCCGCTACCTGTTCCCCAACCGCTACCAGGTCCTGACCAAAGCCATTCGAGCCGCCCGCGGCAACCGGCGGGAAGTGGTGGGCAAGATCCTGGCGGCCATCACCCAGCGGCTGACCTCCTTCGGCGTGGAGGCCCAGGTCAGCGGACGTGAAAAACACCTGTCGAGCATTTACAACAAGATGCTCGACAAATCCCTGTCCTTTTCCCAGGTGCTCGACATTTACGGCTTTCGCATCCTGGTGAAAGACGTGGCGGCCTGCTATCTGGCCCTGGGTGCCCTGCATACGCTGTACAAACCGATCCCGGGCAAGTTCAAGGACTACATCGCCATTCCCAAGGCCAACGGATACCAGTCCCTGCACACCACCCTGTTCGGCCCTTTCGGAACGCCCATCGAAATCCAGATACGCACCCATGAAATGCACAAAATCGCCGAAGCCGGCGTGGCCTCCCACTGGCTCTACAAGTCCTCCGACACGCCGTTGAGCGACGTCCAGCAGAAAACGCACCAATGGCTGCAATCCCTGCTGGAAATCCAGACCGAAAGCGGTGACGCGGTGGAATTTCTGGAACACCTGAAAGTGGACCTGTTTCCGGACGAAGTCTACGTGTTCACGCCGAAAGGCAACATCAAGTCGCTGCCCAAAGGCTCCACCCCCGTGGATTTCGCCTATGACGTCCACACGGACATCGGCAACCGCTGCGTGGCCGCCAAAATCAACAACGAACTGGCCCCCCTGCGGACGGTGCTGTCCAACGGCGACCGCGTGGAAATCATCACCGAAGAGAACGCCGCCCCCAATCCAGCCTGGCTCAATTACGTCGCCACGGCCAAAGCCCGCTCGAAAATCCGCCACTACCTGCGCACCATGCTGCGGGACGAGTCCGTGGCCCTGGGCGAACGCCTGCTCAACCAGGCCCTGCGCGCCCTCAAAGTGAATCCTGCCGACATCGGGGAAAGCCAGTGGGAGCAGCTGCTCAAAGGCGACCGATGCAAGACGCGCGACGAAGTGCTGGCGGAAATCGGCCTGGGGCGGCGCCTCAATATCGTCGTCGCGCGCGGCCTGCTGTCGCGCTCGGACATGCAATCCCTGGAAGGGCAGGGTTCCATCACCATCCGTGGCAGCGAAGGCATTGCCGTTCAGTTCGCCCACTGCTGCCGGCCCATTCCCGGCGATCCCATCATCGGCATCATCCGGAAAGGGCAGGGGCTGCTGATCCATACCCAGGACTGCCGGGCCATCCGCCAGTTCCGCAGCGACCCCGACAAGTGGGTGGACGTGGAATGGGAAAACGACAGCGGCAAGCTGTTCGACGTGGCGATCAAGCTGATGGTGGTCAACCGCCGCGGCGTCCTGGCTACCGTGGCCTCCGCCATCGCCGACGCCCAGTCCAACATCGACAGCGTGTCCATCACCAAGCCCGACGGCTCCTACACGGAAATCAATTTCACCGTCCAGGTCAGGGACCGTTCGCATCTGGCCACCCTGCTGCACCATTTGCGTGAAATTCCCGAAGTGGTGCGCATCACCAGGGTTCAAAGCTGACAGAGGAAACCATGACAAAGTCCATCATTGCCACCCCCCACGCCCCTTCCGCCATCGGCACCTATTCCCAGGCCGTCCGCACGGGAAACACCGTGTTCCTGTCCGGACAGATCGGGCTGGACCCGTCGTCCATGACCCTCGTGGACGGGATCGAGGCCCAGATCGCCCGGGTGCTCGACAATCTGCGCGCAGTGGCCCAGGGTGCCGGAGGCGATCTGGCCGACCTGGTCCGGGTGACGGTCTACCTCACCGACCTGGCCCATTTTTCCAAAGTCAACGAAGCCATGGCCCGCTATTTCTCGGCCCCCTATCCGGCCCGCGCAGCGGTGGGCGTCGCATCCCTGCCGCGCGGGGCCCTGGTGGAAATCGACGGCATCATGGTGATCGACCGCTGAGGGTTTCGGTGCGGTCCCTGGAGGAGCTGGGGATTGCCCCGGCGACGGCGGCGCGCCTTCAGAAACTGGGGCTGCGCAGCGCGTTCGACCTGGTCCTGCACCTGCCGCTGCGCTACGAGGACGAAACCCGCATCACCCCGGTGCGCGACCTGTTATACGGCCAGACCGCCTGCCTGGACGTGGAAGTGCTGGACAGCCAGCTTCTTTTCAAACCCAAGAGGACGTTGCGGGCCCGCGTGCGCGACGGCAGCGGCGAGCTGACGCTGCGATTCCTGAATTTCTACGGCAGCCAGGTCCGGCAACTCGCTCCCGGTACAGCCTTGCGTGTTTTCGGCGAACTGCGCCAGGGCCCGGCCGGGCCCGAAATGGTCCATCCCAGATACCGGGTGCTGCGCGGCGACGAACCCCTGCCGCAAACGCTCACGCCGGTCTACCCTACGACGGCCGGCCTGTCGCAGGCCACGTTGAGGCGCTGCATCGGGCTTGCCCTGGCGGCGGAAGACCTGTCCGATTCCCTGCCGGAACCTGAGCGCACCCGGCTGGAACTCCTCCCTTTCCGGGACTGTGTGAGCGTTCTGCACCATCCGCCACCCGGCATTTCCCAAGGCGATCTCGACGCACGCCGGCATCCGGCCTGGCGCCGGCTCAAGTTTGACGAGCTGCTGGCCCAGCAGATTTCCATGCGCCTGCACTGCCAGGAGCGGCTGGCGCAGAAGGCGCCCCGCCTCAAGCCTTCGGCCCCTCGGCGCACCCAGTTGCTGGAGCGCCTCCCGTTCCGGCTCACGGCCGCGCAATGGCGCGTTCTGCGCGAATTCGACGCGGACCTGGAAAAATCCCACCCCATGCACCGCCTGCTGCAGGGCGACGTGGGCAGCGGAAAAACCGTGGTCGCCGCCCTGGCCTGCCTGCAGGCCATCGACGCAGGCCACCAGGCAGTCCTGATGGCGCCCACGGAAATCCTGGCCGAACAGCATTTCCGGAAAATCGAAGCGCTTCTGCAGCCGCTCGGAATCGAGACGGCCTGGCTGACCGGCCGCCTGCGCAAAAAGGAACGGCTCGCCGCCCAGGACCGGGTCGCCTCCGGGACGGCCCAGCTCGTGATCGGCACCCATGCGCTGATCCAGGACCCGGTCCTTTTCAAGGCCCTGGGCCTCGTGGTCATCGACGAACAGCACCGCTTCGGGGTGGAACAGCGCCTGGCGCTGCGGCGCAAGGCGGAACTGGCGGGAACCGGTCTGCCGCATCAACTGATGATGAGCGCAACGCCCATCCCCAGAACGCTCAGCATGAGCTATTTTGCAGACCTCGACCTGTCCGTGATCGACGAATTGCCCGCCGGACGACAGCCCATCGTCACCAAACTGGTCTCCGACTCGCGGCGGGACGCCGTCATCGCGCGCATCCGCGAAACCTGCCTGCAGGGCGGCCAGGCCTACTGGGTCTGTCCGCTGATCGAGGAATCGGAAACGCTGCAGCTGCAGACAGCGGCGGACACCTTCGAATCCATTACAGCCGAATTCCCCGAACTGCGCGTGGGCCTGGTCCATGGACGGCTTTCCCCGGCCGAAAAGTCGGACGTCATGGAGCGTTTCGCGCGCGGAGAAGTCCACCTGCTGGTGGCCACCACCGTCATCGAAGTGGGCGTGGACGTTCCGAACGCCGCCATCATGGTGATCGAGCACGCGGAACGCATGGGGCTCGCCCAACTGCACCAGTTGCGGGGGCGCGTGGGACGAGGCGCAGCCCAGGGATTCTGCATCCTGATGTATCATCCTCCCCTCTCCGAACTGGCCAGGACGCGCCTCAAAGTGGTGTACGAACACACGGACGGCTTTGAAATCGCCCGCCAGGACCTGATGATCCGGGGGCCCGGCGAATTTCTGGGCGCACGCCAGAGCGGTACGCCGATGCTCCGGTTTGCCGACCCGCAGGCCGATGAAGGGCTGCTGCTGCAGGCGGGTCGCTTCGCCGCCGACTGGGTCGTCTCGGATCCGGAAGGCGCCCGCAGCCATCTCAAACGCTGGCTGTGGTCGCGACAGGAGTTTCTCACGGCATGAACCGCCTGCGCCTGTACTGGCGGCTGATGCGCCTTGACAAGCCGATCGGGGCACTGCTGCTGCTGTGGCCGACCCTCTGGGCCCTGTGGCTGGCCGGCCGGGGGCATCCCGCGCCTGCCAACATCGGAGTGTTCCTGGCCGGCACGCTGCTCATGCGCTCGGCGGGCTGCGTCATGAACGACCTGGCCGACCGCGACCTGGACCCCCACGTGAAACGGACGGCCGCGCGCCCGCTGGCGGCAGGGGAAGTCTCCGTGGGCGAAGCGGTTCGCCTGGCACTCTTCCTCAGCCTCGCGGCCTTTGCCCTGGTCTGGACGCGCAACGGCCTCACCCTCCTGCTGTCGCTTCCGGCGCTGTTCCTGGCGGCGAGCTATCCCCTCACCAAGCGCTTTTTTCCGCTGCCCCAGGCCTACCTGGGCATCGCCTTCGGTTTCGGCATTCCCATGGCCTTTGCGGCGGAAACCGGCACGGTGCCTGCCCTCGCCTGGATTCTCATGGCGGCCAACCTGTTCTGGACCATCGCCTATGACACGGAATACGCCATGGTGGACCGGGATGACGACAGGCACCTGGGGGTCCACTCTTCGGCGCTGCTTTTCGGGCGGTGGGACGTGGCGGCGGTCGGGCTGTGCTACGCCGCCGCCCTCGCCATCCTGTGGCGGGTCGGCATCCGCGCGGATCTGGGCATTCCCTATGACCTGGGGCTTGTTGCGGCAGCCGCCCTGTCGGTCCATCACCTCAGGCTCATCCGCACGCGCGAGCGCATGCGCTGCTTCCGTGCATTCCTGCACAACAACTGGTGGGGGGCGGCCGTGTTCCTGGGGGTGGTGGTGGATTTCGCGGTGCGCTGAGGCGCCGGGCTCAGAACCCGTATTTCAGGCCGATGGATAGCAGGTCCACGCCCGCATCGCCGTTGATGCGGTTGTACTTGAGCTGGTAGCGGTCCCAGCCGCCCTGGAAGCGGAGGCTTCGCGTCAGGTCGTATTTGAGGCCGAGCCCCATCATGTTGTAGGGCAACGCATCGTTCAGGCCGTGGGTCACGCTGTTGGCCGTGGTGTCCCCTTCGGTCCGCACGCTGCTCAGTTTCCCGGTAAAGCCGAAGCGGTCGTTGACGGACAGCGTCCCGGACCCACCCAGGACCCAGCTGCGCGGAATGCCGGAAAACTCCCCGGTGCCGTTGCCGCTGCCGCTGCCGCTGCCTTGCGGCCAGAGGGATTTGCTGGAAAGGGCGCTGCCGTCAAACCCGGCGCTGGAGTCCATCTGCATCGTGAACGGCAGGGCGCTGATGCCGGAGAACCACCCGGCCGATTCGGCCCGTGCCGGCCCGCCCGCAATCCACGCGGATGCGGTCAGCAGGACTGCAGCGATGCGAATCAGCTTGGTTTTCAATTTCAACGGACCGGGCATCAGTTATTCGGGAATCCCACGCTTCCCATATTACACGGATTTCCGGTGAAAATTCAACGTCCTGAGGAAAATTCAGGGCATTTCGCCGATCCAGCGCAACAGGGCGTCCTGGGCCGGCCTCGCTTCGGCCGCATGGGGGTGGTTCACGAGAAACACGAAGCAGATGCGCCGCCCCGAGAGCGTGTCACCATACCCTGCAATGCCGCTGACCCCTTCCAGGCTGCCCGTTTTGAGGTGGAACCTGCCTTCGACCAGCTCGCCGAGCTTGCGCTGTTCCACGGTTCCTTCCTGGCCGGCAAGCGCCAGTGAAGCAATGAATTCCGCCTGCGTGGGCTCACGCCCCGCCTGGAGGAGCAGGGCATTGAGGTGGTCGGCGCTGATGCGTTCCCGGCGCGAAAGCCCGGACCCGTTTTCCAGGACCAGTTCCGGAAAAACCAGGCCGCGACTGGCCAGGAGGGCCTGAACGCGTTCTGCGGCGGCGGCAGGGGTGCCTGGCCCGTCGCCGTTCCGCCCCAGGTCCAGAAACAGCGTGCGCGCCATGAGGTTGTTGCTGTACTTGTTGGTCTGCCGCATCAGTTCCGCCAAAGGCGGGGACCGGGTCGATGCCAGCACGGGCAGCCCGGGCGGAGCGTTGCCCGGACGCACGGTCCCGGCCAGCGTCCCTCCCAGCTCGCGCCATATTTTGCGAAAGGCCTGTCCGATGTACTGTTCGTTGGAAAACACACTGAAACTCAGGGATTTTCTGCCACAACTGGCTGGAAACCGACCCTGGAGCACGATTTGAACCCGGTTCCCGGCCGCGGCCACCCGCCGCTCGATGCCGGATTTCCAGTCCTCGGGGCAGGCGCCGCCGACCGCCTGCACCCGGTTGACGATGCGCAAGGCCGGGAAATCGAAGTCCGGAAGCACCAGCACCCGGCCGCTGTCCGCTTCGAGAGCCAGGGTCACTGCCTTGAAGCCCACCTGGAGGGCTTCCGGAGCCGTGTTGTAGGGCCGGAAGCCCTGGTGGTCGAAGGCATCCGGGTCTTCCGCGGGGAGCCGGAACGCGCTTTCGTCCAGGACCACGTCCCCGCCGATCTGCCGGACGCCCCGAATGCGCAGTTCCCTCAGCAGGGCTCCCCAGCGTTCCAGAGTCAGGTCGGGGTCGCCGTCCCCCACCAGATACAGGTTCCCGTCCAGGCGGCCGTTCCGGACAGGTCCTCCGGTCGCCCGGGTTTCCCAGGTCCGGGCCGGGCCGAACGCGTGCAGGGCCGCGTACGTGGTGACCAGTTTCATCAGGGAAGCGGGGCTGCGCGGAACCTCCCCGTTCCAGCGCAGCAGGGGTTCGGGCTCCGACGCCTCCTGCACCACCACGGACACCGCATCCGGCGGGATCCCGGCATCGGCCAGGGCCCGGAACACCGTCTCGGGCAGCGATTGCCCGGAACGGGGCTGGGCCGGGTACCCGAGCCCGCATGCGGCGCCCAGCCCCAGCCCCAGCACAACCCGAATGACGATCCATCCTCTTGAAATCCGCATGGGCAACCCTTAAACTGTTAGCACTCGCACTGATAGAGTGCTAACACCGTTCATTTAACACGCTCGCAGGAGAAATCTCGAATGAAAATCCGCCCATTACATGACCGCGTGATTGTCAAACGCCTCGAAGAAGAGCGCAAGACAGCCTCAGGCATCGTGATTCCCGACACGGCCGCCGAAAAACCCGACCAGGGGGAAATTCTGGCCGTCGGCAAAGGCAAGGTGCTGGAAGACGGCTCCGTCCGTCCCCTGGAAGTCAAGGTCGGGGACAAAGTGCTGTTCGGAAAATACTCCGGCCAGACGGTCAAGGTCCACGGCGAAGAACTGCTGGTGATGCGCGAAGAAGACATCATGGGCGTCGTCGAGGCCTGACCCCCTTTTCATCATCCGTTTCGTGGCCGGCCCGAAGGCCGGCGATCCAAATTCAGGAGTAAAACATGGCAGCGAAAGAAGTCCGTTTTCACGAAAGTGCCCGTTCCCGCATGGTCACCGGCGTCAACATCCTCGCCGACGCGGTGAAAGTCACGCTGGGGCCCAAGGGGCGCAACGTGGTGCTGGAGCGCTCCTTTGGCGCACCGACCATCACCAAGGACGGCGTGTCCGTGGCGAAGGAAATCGAACTGAAGGACAAATTCGAAAACATGGGCGCGCAGATGGTCAAGGAAGTCGCTTCCAAGACCTCCGATGTGGCCGGTGACGGCACCACCACCGCCACCGTGCTGGCACAGGCCATCGTCAAGGAAGGCATGAAGTTCGTGGCTGCCGGCATGAACCCCATGGACCTGAAGCGCGGCATCGACCGGGCCGTCGGCAGCATCGTCGACGAACTCAAGAAAATTTCCAAGCCCTGCACCACCAGCAAGGAAATCGCCCAGGTAGGGTCCATTTCCGCCAACTCCGACCAGTCCATCGGGGAAATCATTTCCCAGGCCATGGACAAGGTGGGTAAGGAAGGCGTGATCACCGTGGAAGACGGGTCCGGCCTGCAGAACGAGCTGGAAGTGGTGGAAGGCATGCAGTTCGACCGCGGCTATCTCTCCCCGTACTTCATCAACAACCCCGACCGCCAGATCGCGCTGCTGGAAGACCCGTTCGTGCTGCTGCACGACAAGAAGATCTCCAACATCCGCGACCTGCTGCCGGTGCTCGAGCAAGTGGCGAAGGCCGGCCGTCCCCTGCTGATCATCGCGGAAGAAGTGGAAGGCGAAGCGCTGGCCACCCTGGTGGTGAACAACATCCGCGGCATCCTCAAGACCACCGCCGTCAAGGCTCCCGGCTTCGGCGACCGGCGCAAGGCCATGCTGGAAGACATCGCCATCCTGACCGGTGGCACCGTGATTGCCGAGGAAGTGGGCCTGTCCCTGGAAAAAGTGACGCTCAACGACCTGGGCCGCGCCAAGCGCATTGAAATCGGCAAGGAAGAAACCACCATCATCGACGGCGCCGGCGACGAATCCGCCATCAAGGCCCGTGTCGCCCAGATCCGCAAGCAGATCGAGGAAGCGACCAGCGACTACGACCGCGAGAAACTGCAGGAACGCGTCGCCAAGCTGGCCGGCGGCGTTGCCGTGATCAAGGTGGGCGCTGCCACCGAGGTGGAAATGAAGGAGAAGAAGGCTCGCGTCGAAGACGCGTTGCACGCCACCCGCGCCGCCGTGGAAGAAGGCATCGTCCCTGGCGGCGGCGTCGCCCTCCTGCGGGCACGCGCTGCGCTCAAGTCGCTCAAGGGCGACAACACCGACCAGGATGCGGGCATCAAGATCGTGTCGCGCGCCATCGAAGAACCCCTGCGCCAGATCGTTTCCAACTGCGGCGACGAGCCGTCGGTGGTGGTCAACAAGGTTCAGGAAGGCACCGGCAACTTCGGCTACAACGCCCAGTCCGGCGAATACGGCGACCTCGTGGCGATGGGTGTGGTCGATCCCACCAAGGTCACCCGTTTCGCGCTCCAGAACGCCGCCAGCATTGCAGGCCTCATGCTGACGACGGACTGCATGGTGGCCGAACTGCCCAAGGAAGAACCTCCGATGCCCGGCGGCGGCATGGGCGGCATGGGTGGTATGGGCGGCATGGACATGTAATCGCCCGCGCGAGGCGCCCGGTTATTCCGGCGCTTCCCGCACCCGAAAGCCCGGCGGCGCACCCGTCGGGCTTTTTTTTCAGTCCTGTACAACAAGCAGGGCTTTTATGAATGAGTCAAAAATCGCTTGGAACCGCCCAAAAACACGATTACCATTCCCTGAGCAGCAAAACGTAACGAGTCGTTACGCCTGCGCACCGGTCATCGTAACCGGAGTGACAGCAATAAAATACTACGGAGGAAACCATGCATGCCGACCCTGCTCGAAAGCATCACGTCCCTCACCCCCCCGCCGCTTTCGACCGCAATACCCCTGCCCTGAAAGGAGCCGCCCATGTCTAGTCCGATGGCCGCCAAAATCCAGCAGAACCCCAAGTATCACGAGCTGGTCCGGCAGCGCGATGCGCTGGCCTGGTCCCTGTCCGCAATCGTCTGTGTGATCTATTTCGGCTTCATCCTGATGATCGCCTTCACTCCCGATTTTCTCACCCAGCCCATCTCGACAACGAGCGTGATCCCCGTGGGCATGCTGATCGGCGTCGGCGTGATCGTGGCATCCTGCCTTCTGACCGCGGTCTACGTGAGCCGCGCAAACGGCACGTTCGATCCCCTCACTCACGAAATCATCGAGGAAGCGTCCAAATGAAAACAATGAAAGCCGCCATTTCCTCATTGCTGGCCTGCATGGCCCTGCTGTCGACCCAAGGGTCGCTGGCGGCAGACGCCGTCGTGGCTCCTGCCGCCCCGGCGGCCCCCCCCATCAACTGGTCTGCGGTGATCATGTTCATCGTGTTCGTGGCCATCACCCTGGGCATCACCTACTGGGCCGCCATGCGGACCAAAACCGCAACCGATTTCTACGCGGCCGGACGCGGCGTGACCGGGCTGCAAAACGGCCTCGCCATCGCGGGCGATTACATGTCGGCCGCCTCATTCCTGGGCATCGCCGCGCTCGTGTACTTCAACGGGTTTTTCGGCCTGATCTTTTCGGTGGGCTGGCTCGTGGGGTGGCCGATCATCCTCTTCCTGATCGCCGAGCGGTTGCGCAACCTGGGCAAATTCACGTACGCCGACGTGGCTTCCTTCCGCCTTAGACAAGGCCCGGTACGCACCATGGCCGCCGTGGGTTCCCTGATCGTGGTGATCTGGTACCTGATCGGACAGGCTGTCGGCGCAGGGCAGCTGTTGCACACACTGGTACCGCAAATTTCCTACAGGGAATCCATCGTCATCGTCGGCGGGCTGATCATCATCTACGTCACGTTCGGCGGCATGAAAGCCACGACCTGGGTGCAGATCATCAAGGCCGGCCTGCTGCTGGGAGGCGCCACCCTGATCGCCCTGGGCGTGATGGCCCATGAGGGGTTCAGCTTCGAGAAACTCTTTTCCGACGCCGTGGCGGCCCATCCGAAACACATGGACATCATGAAGTCCGTGGTCCGCATCGGCGACAAATCCAACCCGATCGAATCCATTTCGCTGGGACTGACGCTGATGTTCGGGACGGCAGGCCTTCCCCACATCCTGATGCGCTTCTTTACCGTCACGGATGCCAAGGCGGCTCGCAAGTCCGTGCTTTACGGCACCTGCTTCATCGGGTATTTCTACATCCTGACCTTCATCATCGGGTTTGGCGCCATCGTGCTGGTGGCCAACAATCCCCAGTACGTGGTGGACGTCACCAAAAACGTGCTGAATCTCAAGGGCGGCGGCAGCATGCCGGCCGTGTACCTGGCCCATGCCATCGGTGGGGACCTGTTCCTCGGCTTCATCGCCGCCGTCGCGTTTGCCACCATCCTTGCCGTGGTTTCAGGATTGACCCTGGCCGGGGCGTCGGCGCTGTCCCACGATATCTACGCCAACGTGATCATGAAAGGCAAGTCCACGGAAGCCCAGGAAGTCTGGGTGTCGAAGCTGTGCGTCGTCGGTCTCGGCATCCTGGCCATCATCCTGGGCATCGCGTTCGAGAAGCAGAACGTGGCCTACATCGTGGCCCTGACGTTCTCGATCGCGGCTTGCGCCAATTTTCCCATCCTGGTCCTGTCCGTGTTCTGGCGCGGCCTGACCACCCGGGGAGCGGTGCTGGGGGGCTATACGGGTATTTTCGGCTCGATCGGCCTGCTCCTCATCGGCCCCACGGTCTGGACCAAGGTGCTGGGGATGGGTCCGGCCATCTTCCCGTACGACTTCCCGACCTTCGTGGTGCTGCCGGCCGTCCTGATCGTGGCCTACGTGGCTTCGGTGACGGACAACAGCGACTCCGCAAAACAGGAGCGGGCGCTGTTCGATGCCCAGAAAGTGCGTTCGGAAACCGGTCTGGGCGCCGAAGCCGCCGCTTCGCACTGACCCGGGCGAATGCGTCAGCGGGGCAGCCGGGTTCCGGCTGCCCCTTTTTCATCCCGCGGCGCGCTGACGATGGCCGGCGCGCAGCCTTCTCAGCTTGACGAACATCATCGCCGCCAGCAGGGCGTCGTTGAAGGCATCGTGGGCTTCCCGTTCAGGCAGGCCAAGGTCCTTGCGCATGAGGTCGAAGCTCAGGTCGACGTTGCCGTCCACCTGCTGGGCAAACTTGTAGTCGTAGTAGAGGCCCGAAACCTCGATCTGGCGGTTGGGCAGCGGTACCCCGAGAAGGGGGCGGACCAGCCGGTCGAGCATGGCCACGTCGAACTCCAGGTAGTACCCCACCAGCGTCCGGTTGCCGACGAAATCGAGGAAACGGCGCGCCGCCTCGCCGGGCGGGAGGCCGCCCTCCAGATCCATCCGGCGCAGCCGGTGGACGCGGACGCTGTCCACGTTGGGCGCAACCGACGGGCGCACCAGGAGCTCAAGGCGCTGGCTGGTAAGAATGCGCTCGCCGCGGATCGGAATCGCGCCAATGGACACGATTTCGTCGCGCGCCGGGTCGAGCCCCGTGGTCTCGCAATCCACGCTGACCCATTCGTCTTCCGGCGGGGGTGCAAAAAGGCGGTCGTATTCCGGCCGCTTGAGCCGGCTTCGGTACCAGGCGCTGCGAAGCCGCTGCCACATGGGCTTACAGCGCGTCCAGTCTGAAATGGTGGTGCAGCAGGGTTCTGAACTGCTTGACCACCTGAAGCCCGTCCCGAAGCAAATCCCTCTCGAGGGTGCTGAGGCGGTTCAGCTCGACCAGATTGTTGGCACGCTGGCCCAAAGCCTGGAGCCTCAGCCCCTGTTTGAGGCGCAACTCCATCAGGAAGGCCAGGGTTTCCTTCAAGTCGCGCACCAGGTCGGCAGGCAACCGGTTTCCCAGCGCCAGCTGGTCCAGCCGCTCGGTCGTGCTGTTGGCTTCAAGCCCCGCTTCCAGCGCAAGGCTCCGTGCGCCATGCACGATGGGGAAGATGCCCAGCTTCTTGACGTCGACGGTTTCCTCCCCTTCGCCTCCCCGCAGCAGCCGGGTCCACCAGCCTCCCTGCTCGCCGAACTGGTCCGCAGCCCGGGCAAAGTGGGGAAAGAAGGCGGAACGTTCGCGCACGAGCTGGAAAAAGTAAGCCTTGAGTTCCCCCAGCAGGCTGCGCTCCCCGCAGACAGCTGCCGCATCGGAAAATATCGCAAGCCTCAGATGGGTTTCCATGCTGGGACGAAACACCCAGTTCCGGATCGTGTCCTTGAATTCCGAGAGCGACTGGCACCAGAGCGGATTGCGCATCATGACCCCGCCCAGGCAGGGGGGGTATCCGATTTCGTACAGGGCATCGTTGAACGCAGCGGTGATCTGGCTCAACCGGGAAAAATTAATATTATTCTTTAAAATTAGTCCGTTATCCTGATCCGTCTTGAGTATCTGCTCGCCCCGTCCTTCGCTGCCCATCACCATCACACAACTGTTTTCCACGAGTTCCGGCGGCGCGATCATCTGCCACAGGCGTGCAAACATCTTTGCGTTCAGCTCCTGCACGAGCCGCGCAATCATGCTGACCTTGACGTCGCTTTCGCTCAAAAGCTGGATCAGGCGCTGAATGCTGGCGCTCGCCCCCTGGAGCTCCGCCACCGTGGTGGCCCGCTGGACCTGCAGCCAGACCAGGTGGGAGTGGTTGGAAATGAAGCTCAGCAGGTCGAGCTGCTCCAGAACCCCCACGATATTCCCCTGGCGCCGCACCACGACCCGGTGTACGCCGTGTCGGATCATGAGAATCAGGGCGTCGAACACCGCATCCTCTTCCGCGACGTCCACCAGCTCCCAGGTCGTCAGCTCGCCCACCGGCAGGCTGCGGGGATCCGACCCTGAAAGGATGACCTTGCGGATGTCGGTAGACGTGAAAATCCCGATGCGCCCGTCTTCCCCCCGGACCAGGACGTTCGATAGGCGCTCGTCCTCAAACAGACGGGCCACCGCATAGGCGTCCGTGCCGGCTTCCACAAAGCGCACCGGCCGGACGAACGCTTGAGCGATGCGCGCCATCATCAGCCCGTGCAGTTCCCGCTGGGGCCTCCGTTCCGTCAGGGCCTGCAACTTCTGCGACATGTCGGAAAAAAGTAGCGCCCCGAAGCTCGCGTTGGCCGCGATCAGGCGCTTCACGGTGGCTTTGGGCAGAAGGTAGGCGAGCATTTCCTCGGCCGCCGTGAAAAAGCCGGTCACTCTTCCCGAAACCAGGCTGCGGCCGTCAAAACAGGCCCCGGGACCATAGACGCAGACCACTTCGTCCTGTTCGACCTGCTGGACATGTCCCTTGATCACCACAAACAGGTGGTCGGGCTCCGTGTCCGGCGACAGCACGCCGGCACCGG
>JAKBBG010000036.1 GCA_021826025.1 Pseudomonadota bacterium
GATCCATGGCGTGCACGACGGCGCCGCTGTCCACTTCGAACACCAGCAGTTCCCCGCCGGGCGTTTCGGCGCAGTCGATGATCAGGTAGTCCAGGCCGACGCGCTCCTGGATGGCCCGCAAGGCGTGTTCGTGGCGCCGCGCGAAATCGGCATCGAACGTTTCCATGAAGCGGGCTTCTTCATCACGTTTTTCCGCGGATTCGGTCATGCCGCCGTTCAGGTAATGAATCATCCAGTGATCGGAAATGGCCATGTGGCTCGCATAGGGCCGGCCGTCGACCAGGGCGATGCGGTATTTCCGGAACAGTCCGTCCTTGCTGCGGTAATCCACAAAACGTGCCACATAGAACTCGGGCTCGGGATGCGCTTCCAGGTAACTGACCAGGGACTCGGGCGCATCGGCCTTGATCAGCCCTTTGCCGGCATGGGAGTCGATCGGCCGCACGATGACCGGATAGCCGCCGGCATCGGGCAGAAAAGGCGCCGGGTCTTCGCCGGTCGCCAGACGTTGCAACCCGTCCCGGGAAATCCTGGCGGCGCGGGGCATGGATACGCCCGGAGCGTCGGCGAGCAACAAACTGGCCTGATCGCGCGACAGCCGGGCGATGCGCTCCGGAGCGTTGATGACCGGGCGGGGCCAGACTTTTGCAAGTTCCGCCAGCGCACGAAGCAGGGCTTGGCTGGATTCGGATTCGCCCACAGCGACGAACGCCACATCGTGGTCCGGAACCTGGGGGGGAAACGGGAGATTGGGGGAAAGGTAGAGCAGCGTGAGTTCGATGTCGGAATCCTGAACCAGGAATTCCAGCGGAGTGTTGGCAGACAGGTCTCCGGGGGTCATGAACGCAAGCAGCCGGATCGCCGGCGCGCTTCTGGCCGGCAGCGTGTAGATCTGCTGCAGCTTCAGCGCCTGGGCCTGCACGCTCAGGGCGATGTCGTGACTTCCCTTGAGGTGCAGCAAGATGGAAAGATCCAGCAATGCCGGAGCGCTTTCGACCCCGGGGTGATTGCCTGCCCGTTCTATCAGTGCATTGCCGACTGGCGTGAGGTCGGCGCCCCTGAAGGCCATCGTCATGAGTGCGGCCATGCCGCGGAAATCCGTACTCACGGCGCGACTTCCCGGGATCCGAAGGAGAGGACGGCGTCCAGCAGCCGGTCGATGTCGGCGTGTTCGGTGCGATGGTTGACGATGGCGACGCGAATGGCCAGGGCGTCACCCAGGCGCGTGGTGGAGGGTACGGCGATACCCGACTCGTGCAGGGCCACGACAATGCGCGCGTTGGCCTCGTCCGGCCGGGCAGCGCGGTAGCGGAAGCAGACGATGTTGAGGGCGACCGGGGCCAGCAGTTCCAGTTCCGGGCACTGTTGGATGCGTGACTCCAGATACCGGGCGAGGGCGCACGTGTGCGCGATCACCTGGCCCAAACGGTCGGCTCCGAACGCCTTGAGGGTGAACCAGGCTTTCAGGGCACGGAAGCCCCGGGACAGATCGGGGCCGTAATCGCAAGGCCATGGCGAGCCGCCGGCCGCGCCGCGGCTTTCGCGCCGAAGATAGGCGGCAGGCGATTCGAAGGCCTGGCGGTGCTGCGCGTCGTCACGGACCAGGATGAAACCCGCATCGTAGGGAACCTGCCCCCATTTGTGAAAATCGAAGGCGATGGAGTCGGCGCTTTCCATGCCTTCCAGGCGTGGCGCCAGTTCGGGCGACAGTTTCGCCAGGGCGCCGAAAGCCCCGTCCACGTGAAACCAGAGCCGCTCGCGGCGGCACAGTGCGGCAAGGCCCCGGAAATCGTCCAGCGCACCCACATCCACGGTCCCGGCCGTTCCCACCACGAAAAATGGGGTGAAGCCAGCCTCCCTGTCGGAGAGGATCGATTCCTGCAGGCGTTGCAGGTCCATTTCGAAGCGCGCGTTGACGGGGATGCGCCGCAACGCACCGGACCCCAGCCCTGCGAGGTCCATCGCCTGGGCGATGCAGCCGTGCGCCCCGCAGGAGGCATAGGCCGTCAGCCGGAGGTCTGACGCCGCGACGCCGTTTTGTCGGGAAGCGGCGCCAAGAGCCGCGGTGCGCGCTACCAGCAAGGCAATAAAATTGGCCATCGAAGTGCCGGTGACGAAAAGGCCGCTGGCTTCCTCGGGAAATCCGAACAAATCCCCCATCCAGCGTACGACCTGACGCTCCACGGCGATCGGGATCTGGTCGCGGCCGCCCAGGTTGGCGTTGAGTCCGGCAGCAAGCATTTCCGCCAACATGCCGACAGCGGTTCCGCCGCCATGGACCCAGCCCATGAACCCCGGATGCGCGTTGCCGACCGAATAAGGGAGGATCTCCTCCATGAATTGTCGATGGATGGCGGGGAGCGCTTCCGGTTCCAATGGCAGGGGTTCCGAAAAATGGTCCCTCACGGACTGGGGGATGGGCTGCCACACCGGCCTTTCGCGCAGGTGTTCCAGGTAATCCAGCATGTCGTCCAGCATCCGGTGCCCCTGGGAGCGCAGGGCAGTCCAGTCATCGGGGTCGAGGGACATGTCGGCGCGGGCAGCCCGGTCGGGTGCCTGGTTCATCGGTCAGTGCAGTGGGGAAAGACCCCAGTGGCCAGGGTCATGCGAGCTGAGAATGACGTCCCGGCTGTCGGAAAGGTCCACGAGTTCCGGCAAAATATGGGCATTGGCCTGCTCCGAAAAAAACACTTTCACGATCGGGGCGGTCAAGCTTTTCTTCCCTTGCTCCACCACGTAGCCCAGGCGCCCGGACTTCAGCTTGACCAGTGTACCCACGGGATAAATGCCTACCGTCTTGACGAAGGCGTGAAAAATCCTGAGGTCGAAATGGCCCCGCTGCCATTCCGCCATTTTTCGGATGGCCAGGGACGGTTCCCACCCTTTTTTGTAGCAGCGCTCAGAAGTGATGGCATCATATACGTCGCATACGGCCCCCATTCTGGCATACAAGGACAAGTTTTCGCCAGCCAGCCCGTCCGGATATCCCCCCCCGTCCATCCGTTCGTGATGGTGCAGGCAGACTTCGAGGGTGGTCTCATTGAGTCCCTGGGCTTTCAGCAGGACCTGATGCCCCAACATGGGATGCGATTTGACCGTTTCGAATTCTGTATCGGTCAGTCGGCCGGGTTTGTTCAGGACCGCGTCGGGAACCAGCATTTTACCCACATCGTGCAGGAGCCCGGCCATGCCCACATGGCGAAGGGTTTCCCCGTCCAGCCCCAGACGTTTTCCCAGTGCGATCATCAGGGCGCAGACGGCTACGGAATGGAGGTAGGTGTAATCATCCTTGTTTTTCAGGCGAACCAGGCTGATGAGGGCATCCGCGTTGCGGGACACGGACTGGTGAATTTCCTCCACGATGGGATATGCGATGTCGGCCCGAAGCGCCTGGCCCATGCGCACCTCATTGAACATGGACACCACCGCCTTTTTGGCGCGACCCTGCAGGATCCTGGCGCGAACCACTTCCTCGTGCAACGGGATCAGGATGGTGCCATCGGTCCCATCGGGAGGGACTTCCAGCACTTGCCGGGTTTGCGCCTGAGCTTCCTCCAGGCCGAGGGCCTGCGTTTCCTCAGACACATCCAGCCCCTTGGACGTGTCAATCCAGACTTCACGGACGCTGGTCTGGAGCGTGTGCAGGTCTTCGAGGGAATCCAGCTTGAACGAGCTTTTCCAGAACGGGTGGTCCATCCAGCTCCCGCAAATTTCCTGGACGTACATTCCCAGGCGCAACTTGTCGACAGGAATCTTCTTCATGGCTGCGGTCCGGGGGTTGGCCAGGGCATGTGCAGGCAATGCTGTGCCACGCGCGCGGCCATTTTTTCAAGCGGAAGGATTTCATCCACGGCACCCAGGGCGATGGCTTCCTTGGGCATGCCAAACACGGTGCAGCTGGCTTCGTCCTGGGCGAAGTTATAAGCCCCTGCCTGCTTCATTTGCAGCATTCCGGCAGCGCCGTCCTTCCCCATGCCGGTCAGGATGACGCCGACGGCATTTTTCCCTGCAACTTTTGCCACGGACTGGAACAGGACGTCCACGGAAGGCCGATGGCGGTTGAAGGGGGCTTCCTTGCTCAGGACGGTCAGATAGCCTGTGCCGGACCTGCCCACCAGCAGATGGGAATGTCCCGGCGCCACGTACGCATGGCCTGCAAGAATGGGCACGCCGGCCCGGGCCTCTTCCACGCTGATGCGGCACAAGTCGTTCAGGCGCGCTGCAAACGACCGGGTAAACGTTTCGGGCATGTGCTGCACGATCAGCAGGCCCGGAATGTCGGCGGGCAGATGGCTGAGGAACTCCTTGAGGGCTTCGGTTCCCCCGGTGGAAGCGCCGACTGCGATGAGTCGTGTGGCGGCCAGCGACAAGGGTCTAGCGGGGAGGGTCCCCGTTCCCCGAAGGCTGCGCCGGGCACACCAGCTCCTTGGCATTTTCCGCAGAAATGTGCAGCAGGTCACCGATGTCCCGATAGTCGTCGGGCAGCGCCGCGTCATCCCAGCCGTTTGCGGAATGACGGGCCAGATTGACGGCCAGCAAGACGTTTCGCACCCGGGAGTTCTGGGCGTGGGTATCGTCCATGAGGGTCAGGAGGAGTCGCGGCAGAGACCATTGTTCCGCCAGGAGGCGCTGCAGTTCGGGGACTGGAAAACCAAGGACCTGCTCCTGGGCCGCGCGGCTGCGAAGGGTTTTGTCCCTGAGCTGGTTGCCCCGCACCTGCAGCATGTCTTCCGGAGCAAAGCAGCAGAGCAGGAGTTCGGCCAAATCGTGCAGCAATGAGGCCACATACACTTCGTCGAAGTGCAGATCGTTCAGGCGGGCTGCCCAGTGGATGGCATAGTCCGCCGCCCTGTGTGCACGCGTGACGATTTGCAACAGGCAGGACAAGGCCTCGGGCCGGTCGGCCAGCAATGATTCCACCGTGGGTTGCGGCTGCACGTTCCGGTAAAACGGCTCGATGCCCATCATGAGGATGGCCTGTTCGACCAGGACGATCTCTGCGCGCTGTCGCTTGGGTTTGTGCTGTTGCAGAAAGCGCAACAATTTGGCCGTCATCAGGGGGTCTTTCAGGACGACCCGAGCCACATCGCGCGCGCTCAGGTCTTCGTCCTTCTGGCGCAGCTCGGCCAGCAGCCGTCCGGTGTCGGCCAGGACGGGTATCTCGGCCTGGCCCAGAAAGGCAGCCCAGGCCTGCAAGTCTTTTCTTTCCGCCGGGTGCATGTGCGCTTATCCTTATTCCCCGTATCAGGACAGATTTCGACTGCTTCGGGGAAAACTTTAGGCAAGGTGCTTCGAAAGAATCCGGGACAGGCTGCCCAATTTCAGGAGAAGGAAGCCTACTTGACCTCGATTTGGGAAGACAGGGGATCGGATTTGTGAATTGCCAGCAGATTGATACCGAGAGGAAAGATTCGATAACCATGGTCGCTGAGCCATTTACTCAATTCCTCTTCATTTGATTTGATTTTTTCGATTATTAATTGTGGTTTTGTTAGAGAAATGGTCTTCTCGGCACCCGCCAGAGCATCCATTTCCATTCCTTCGATGTCTATTTTTGCAAAATCGAGTCTATTTAAACCCAGATCGTCAATCGCAATCATTTGTGTTTGTTGCAGTTTGTTTTCGGAATAGTCAATTTGCTGGCCAATATATTCGGTGTCCTCGGTCTTGCGAATTTCCAAGCTGCCGAAGCTCGATGGCTTGAAATAATCAGGCATAGGAACGCCGATACTCCCAGAAGATGCTCCCACTGCTGCCCATAGTGCTTTCGCGTTGAAGCAATTGTTCAAGGTGATATTTCCTGCCAGGGCATAAAAAATTCGTTCCTGAGCTTCAAAAGCCAGCACCTCTCCCCAGCCTGACATATGCTGAGCCCATTCGATGGTGTGGGCTCCGATGTTGGCCCCGCAATCAAGCGATATCACCCCCGCTCCAAAATTCTTTCTTCTGCTTTCCAATAATTGAAGCGCCAAGTCAATCTCATTCTGATCAAAGGAAGAGGTCTGTAGTAGCTGGTGACCGACGCCATACCCGCCTTCAGGCCCCAGATGGAAGTCGTGTCGGTTAACCAGCATGCTTCCATGATTGGTGGAAACCAGCACAAAGGCCACGGGCCGCAAATTTGACTTTTTCATTCACTATTCAATGGGTTATTTGAAATTGAGGGGTATTTTAAGGAACCAGGGGTAGACGGTGGTTATTTGTCCCAGTTTAAAGGAGGGATTGGCAGATTCAAAGCCTGGAAAATGGGCTTCAATTTGCGGGCCATTCCACAAAAGCCTTTGAACAGACTCCTGACGGAGGCGTGGTCGTCATCAAGGAAGCAAGGGGTGTCCCTGAAAGCACCAGGAAACAATGGTGCTGATGAGTGGAGTCGAACCACCGACCTACTGATTACGAATCAGTTGCTCTACCAACTGAGCTACATCAGCCCTGAGGAAGCGGAATTATACCCGAATCAGGGCAGGGGCGTCATGGCTGGAACATCACGTCCCGCAGTGACGGCTGAAGGTGTTGGCCGCCATCCACGTACAAGGTCGTCCCGGTAACCGCCGTGGCTCCAGCCAGGAATACGGCCGCCTTCGCAATATCTTCCGGGTTTGAAGCATGTCCAAGGGGTGTGCGGTGATGGGCGCGGGCGAAATCCGCATCGCTTTGTGTTCCCGATGGCAGGGTGATGCCGGGCGCGAGCCCCACCACGCGCAGCCAGGGAGCATAGCTGCGCGCCAGCAGTTGCGTCGCCGTTTCCAGGGCGGACTTGGACAGCGTGTAGGAAAGGTAATCCGGATTGAGGTTGACGAGCTTCTGGTCCAGCATGTTGATGATGACGGCCGGTGGGCCGTCGGGCCCTGAGGGGCGGGCATTGCGATGGGCCCGGAACAGTTCGCGCGACAGGTGCAGGGCAGCAGCCAGATTGACAGCCATATGGCGATGCAGCAATCCAGCCTGGAAACTGTCGCCATCGTCGAACTCGAACAGGGAGGCGTTGTTGATGAGGCAGCGGGGCAACCCCAGCTGCCGTTCGCAGTCGGGCAGGAGGGTGGCCGTCTGTTCCGGCGATGCCAGATCGGCTTGCAGAACCACGGCTGTGCGGCCCAGGCTTTCCACCTGAGCCGCCGTCTCGCGCGCTTCCGCGAGGGATTGATGGCAATGGATGGCGATGTCCCACCCGCCTTGCGCCAACGCAAGGGCCATGCTTTTCCCCAGTCGCCGGGCTGCCCCGGTGATCAGGGCGATGCCTGGCAAGGGGCCGGAGTCATTCATTTCGCAAGGCTCTCCAGGGGTTCAGGGCAAATGCCGAAAACAGTGTCGAGCACCTGTTGGGATCCCAACGGGAGAATGTTGTCCGACCGCATCGAGGCGAGGTTGTCCCGGGACATCAAGGGAGGGCCCGGCAGCCGTTCGAGCAGAAACGCCTGAAAGCTTCCAATCCAGCAGGGTAGCGACAAGACAGGACGATCGTAGCCTGCGCGGCGTGCGGCGAATCGGACCAAATCGGCCAGGGACCATACTTCTGGACCCGCGAGGTCATAGCTTTGCCCAACGGTATGGGGCATATCCAGGGAACGGACGATGGCTTCAGCGACGTTCTCCACGCTGACGGGCTGGAATTTTGCCCGGCCGCAGGCCAGCGGAAACAGTGGGAAATGGGTTGCCAGCTTCGAAAACAGATTGATGAAATTATCGCGGCGCCCGAAAATGACGGAAGGTCTGAAGAGGGTCCAGTCGAGGCGACTGGACCGTACCAATCCTTCTCCTTCCCCCTTGCTGCGCTGGTACATGGAAGGGCCTTTCGAATCGGCGCCCAGCGCGCTCATGTGGACCAGCCGGCGCACCCCTGCGGCAGTCATGGAATCCACCAAAAGTCGTACCAGGTCCACGTGCGCAGACTTGAATTCCGCACCATAGGGTTTCCCGGGGCGGTCGTGAAGAATGCCGACCAGATTGATGACGGCACCGGAGGGGCCGATGTCCCGGCACAGTCTTTCCAGAAACGGCCTGTCGTGTACGGAACCCTGAACCCATTGCACTGCGGGCATGCGTGCCACGCGATCCGGTCGAACCAGCCGGCGTGTGGGAATGACGACGGGATGGCCATGCTCGATGAGGCGCGCTGTCACAGAGCGACCGACAAACCCGCTGCCGCCGAGGAGGAGAACCGGTGACGTCATGGGGGCCGGAAAAGGCGAGGTCTGCTGCTTGAAAATTATTGGTATTGGCGGCGGATACGAACCACGATATCCACCCGTTCCTGGACCATGCCGGACGGGAGTGCCGGGAGCCCGTCAATGGCCAGCCCTTCGCATTCGATGTCCAGCAGGGTTCCGGATTCCGCGTCGAAGAAATGGTGATGGGGCAGGGTGTTGGTGTCGTAAAACACCCGCACGGGGTCCACGATAACGCCGCGGATGAGGCCCTTTTCTTCAAACAGGTTCAGCGTGTTGTAGATGGTCGCCTTGGAAACTTCGGCATGCTGCTCGTTGACGAGCGCCAGCAGCTGGTCTGCCGAGAGGTGCTGATGGCGTGCAAACAGGACCTGCGCAATGATGAGCCGCTGGTGCGTTGGAATGATGTCGTGCTGGCGCAGCATTTCGGCCACGCGGGGGCGGTCGGAAATCATGGTGTCCATGGTGGCGAGGCAAATCCCTGTCGATTTCAGCGCATGACGCTCAATATAGCCCGGATTGGCGCCGGATATCAATGGTTTACGCCAGGGCTTTGGGGAGGGGGAAGACAACGTTTTCCGGTGTGCCTGTCCATTCCTCGACTTCCCCTGCCCCCAGCGACCTGAGGCGCTCGACGACTTCCGACACCAGGATTTCCGGGGCGGAAGCCCCTGCCGTGACACCGATTCTGGTTTTCCCCGCCAGCCAGCCCGGTTGGACGTCCGTGGCCCGGTCCACCATGTAGGCTTCAATGCCGCGGTGTGTGGCCACTTCGCGCAGCCGGTTGGAATTGGAACTGGTGGGCGAACCGACCACAATGATCAGGTCTGCTTCCGCCGTCAGGGACTTGACCGCATCCTGGCGATTTTGTGTCGCGTAGCAGATGTCGTCCTTGCGAGGGCCCTGGATGGCCGGGAAACGTACGCGCAAGGCCTGGATCACCCGCTGGGCATCATCCACTGAAAGGGTCGTTTGGGTGACGTAGGAAAGGCGTTCCGGGTCCTGGATCTGCAGATGGGCAACGTCTCCCGGAGTTTCGACCAGATAAATGCGGTCGGAAGCTTGCCCCAACGTGCCTTCCACCTCCGGGTGGCCGCGATGCCCGATCATGATGATTTCCCTTCCGGCCGCATGCAGGCGCGACACTTCGGTATGGACTTTGGTGACCAGCGGGCAGGTGGCATCGAATACGCGCAAACCGCGTGCTTTCGCTTCGGCCCGCACGGCCAGGGAGACGCCATGGGCACTGAAAATCACCGTGGCGCCGGAGGGCACCTCACTCAACTCTTCGATGAACACGGCGCCTTTGGCTTTGAGGTTGTCCACGACAAACCGGTTGTGGACCACTTCATGGCGCACGTAGATGGGGGAACCGAACCGTTCCAGCGCCCGTTCCACGATTTCGATGGCGCGATGCACTCCGGCACAAAAACCGCGTGGGTTGGCCAGCAACACGGGAATTCGGCGTTCTGTCATGAAGCGTTCTCCGGAAAGTCGCCTGGCCAGCCGAAACGCTGTTCCTGCCAGGGATCCCCATCGTTATGGTAGCCCCGCACCTCCCAGAAGCCGGGACGGTCCTTTTCGTGAAGTTCGATGGCTTTCAGCCATTTGGCGCCCTTCCAGGCATATCGTTTCGGGACGATCATGCGCACCGGCCCGCCGTGCTCGCGGGGAATGGGGCGTCCGGCCCAACGATGCGCGAGGATGACGTCATCGTCGAGCAACGCTTCCAGGGGCAGGTTGGTCGTGTAATCGTCGTACCCGTAGAGCGTGACGAACCGCGCTTCCGGAAGCGGGTTGGCCTGCAGCAGAAGATCGCGGGCGAGGACGCCATGCCATTCCATGTCGAGTTGCGACCAGCGGGTAACGCAGTGGAAATCGGAAACGGAGGTGGTCTGCGGCAGCGCAAGAAAGTCCGTCCAGCCCAGATCCAGGACCTGCCGTGCCAGGCCAAACACACGCAAGCGCCATTGCTCGAGGGGAATCTGGGGGCGAAGCCCGAGATCCAGGATCGGGAAATCGCGGACTTCCGTTTGTCCCGGGGGAATGCGCGAGCCGGGATGGCGCTTGCCGGGCTTCATTTCCCTGCGGGCGACCGCGATCTTTGCCTGGATGAGTTTGTTCCAGTCCGTCATTTGCGTGCCTTGAGTCCATCCCACAACAGCACGGCAACCCCCACGGTAATGGCCGAATCAGCCAGATTGAAGGCTGGCCAGTAATGGTGCCCGACATGCCACTGGATGAAGTCCGTGACCGTTCCCCAGCGAACGCGGTCGATCAGGTTACCCAGCGCGCCCCCCATGACCAGGGACAGGCCAAAGCAAAACCGGGCCTGGGACGGGTGCCGAAAAATCAGAATACCGATGAAAAGGACGGCTGCCAAGGCGATTGCGCTGAAAAAGCCCCGCTGCCATCCGCCGGCATCGGCAAGAAAACTGAAAGCCGCTCCCTGATTGTGGGCGAGGACAAGGTCAAAAAAGTCGTTGACGCGATAAAGCGGCAATGGGCCCATCCATTCGACGATGAACCGCTTGCTGACCTGGTCCAGCAGCGCAACGGCAGCGGCAAGGACGATCCACCGGAAAAGATTACGCATGGCGGCGGGCCTCGCCCGCACCGGTCAGGTTGGCCACGCATCGGCCGCAAAGCCCTGGAAACGCGGCGTTGTGTCCGACATCCTGCCTGTAATGCCAGCATCGGTCGCATTTGCTGTGCGGACTTGCAACTACTTCCACTCCGACCGACACCGGGTCGGCCTGTCCGGGGAGAGAGAGGGGGGTTTCCACGGCATGTTCAGGCAGCGGGAGGGTTTCGCCGTCGAAGACGTCGACTTTCGAAGTGATGAACACGAAACGCAAATCGTCGCCAAAACGCGTGAGCCATTCAAAGGCGCGGCCAGACGCAAACAGGCGGACTTCGCCTGCGAGCGAAGAGCCCAGCACGCCGGCGGAACGCAGTGTTTCCAGCTGTTTCTGGACCTGGCCGCGAAGTTCCCGCAGGCTTTCCCATGAAGCGGCGACCGCCATTTCGTCCGCAATTTCCGGAAGGCCATGCCAGGTTTGAAGGAATACGGACTCGGACTGATCGGGCGTGGTGCCTTGCAAAGTTGCCCAGACTTCTTCGGCCGTGAACGTGAGGATCGGTGCCATCAGGCGCACCAGGCTCTGGGTCACGTGCCAGAGTGCATTCTGGGCGGCACGGCGGGGAAGGGAGGCGGGGGCCGTGGTGTACAGGCGGTCTTTCAGGATGTCGAGGTAAAAACCGCCCAGGTCTTCCGAGCAGAAAGCCTGCAGCTTCTGGGTCACCAGATGAAACTCATAATTTGCATAGTGCGCGGTGACCTGGGTCTGGAGCGCACGGACGAGGTGCAGCGCATAGCGGTCAATTTCCAGCCAGCGGTCGATGGGAAGGGCATCCCGCGTGACATCAAAGTCTGCCAGGTTTGCCAGGAGGAAACGCAGGGTGTTGCGGATGCGACGGTACGCCTCCACCACCCGCTTGAGGATTTCGTCGGAGAGGTTGAGCTCACCCGAATAATCGGTGCTGGCCACCCACAACCGCAGGTTGTCCGCGCCCAGGGTGTCCATCACTTTTTGCGGCACGATCACGTTGCCCAGGGATTTGCTCATTTTTCGACCTTGCCCATCCACCACGAATCCGTGGGTGAGCAGGGCGCGATACGGGGCACGGCCGTCCATCGCGCATCCGGTCAGCAGTGACGACTGGAACCAGCCGCGGTGCTGGTCGGAACCTTCCAGGTAAAGATCGGCGGGATGCTGCAGTTCCGGACGGCGGCGCAACACGGACGCATGGGTCGTGCCGGAATCGAACCAGACGTCGAGGGTGTCGGTGAGCTTGCGGTAATCCCGGGCCGCTTCGCCCAGCAGCGCGGTTGGGTCCAGTCGGAACCAGGCCTCAATCCCCTCCTGTTCGATTCTTTGGGCCACCTGTTCCGCCAGGGCTTCCGTGTCAGGATGCAGCAGCCCGCTTTCCCGATGAACGAAAAACGGAATGGGGACGCCCCACGCGCGCTGGCGGGAGACGCACCAGTCAGGGCGGTTCTCGATCATGGCCGAAAGGCGCGCGCGCCCCCAGGTGGGGTAGAAATGGGTGTCCGCCACGGCTTGCCTCGCCTGTTCCCTCAAGGTGGCAGTCTGGGCGGGGGCTGCATCCATGGTGATGAACCACTGGGGGGTCGCCCTGAAAATGATGGGCGACTTGTGGCGCCAGCAATGGGGGTAACTGTGGGTCAGCGTGGCCATTCCAAGCAGCGTGCCATTGGCTTTAAGCGCATCGGTCAGGACTGCGTTGGCGGCCCAGACCCCAAGTCCTCCCACCAGGGGGACGGAAGGCAGGAATTTGCCCTGGTCGTCCACGGGGTTGTCCACCGGCAGGCGGTAGCGCTGGCCGACGATGTAATCTTCCGCGCCGTGGGCAGGTGCCGTGTGCACCAAGCCGGTCCCGGCTTCGACGGTGACATGTTCGCCGCAAATGATGGGGCTTGCGCGGTCGTAGAGGGGGTGGCGCAGCGCCAGATTTTCCAGGGCGCGGCCGGGGACCGGGCCTGCCGTGAAGGAGGCCTTGAGGCCATATCGCGCCAGGCTCGCTTCAGCGAGTCCGTCCAGCAGCAACAGCCATCCTTTGTCAGTTTCGGCCAGGACGTAATCCAGGTCCGGGTGGACGCTGACTGCCCGGTTGGCTGGCAGGGTCCAGGGGGTGGTGGTCCAGATGACGGCATAGGCGGGCTTGTCTGCCAGCGGAACGCCGAAAATCCGTTCCAGGGCCATGCGATCGGTGACGGGAAAGGCCACGTCGATCGCGGAAGACTGACGGTCCTCGTATTCCACTTCGGCTTCGGCCAGCGCCGAGCCGCAGTCAATGCACCAGTTGACCGGCTTCCTGCCCTGGACCAGATAGCCTTTTCTCCAGATGGCCGTGAGGGCGCGGACGATGTCCGCCTCCGTCCGGAAGTTCATGGTGAGGTAGGGGTTTTCCCAGTCTCCCTGCACGCCCAGGCGGATGAAATCGGCTTTCTGGCGTGCGATTTGCGTTTCTGCATAGGAGCGGCACAGGGCGCGGAATTGCGCCGGATCGAGGTTTCTTCCGTGGGTCTTTTCCACCTGGTGTTCGATGGGCAGGCCATGGCAGTCCCAGCCGGGCACGTAGGGAGCATCAAACCCTGCGAGGGTTTTGCTTTTGACGATGATGTCCTTGAGGATCTTGTTCACCGCATGGCCGATATGGATATCGCCATTGGCGTAGGGGGGGCCATCGTGCAGGATGAAGCGCGGGCGCCCCGCGCAATGTTCGCGCAGCTTCTGGTAACGCTGTTGCTTTTGCCAGGCGGCCAGCCACTGGGGCTCGCGTTTGGCGAGATCAGCCCTCATGGGAAAGGGGGTTTCGGGCAGATTGAGCGTTTTTTTGGAATCGTTCATGTCAAAAGGGCGCATGTTGCGCAAAATAGTTTCGTGCGGCCGCTGCATCTCTGTCCATCTGCCGGGTCAATGCATCCAGGTTTTCGAAGCGCGCTTCGTCACGCAGCTTATGCAGGAAATCCACGTGAATCCTGCGACCGTAAATGTCCCGGTCGAAATCGAACAAATGCACTTCCAGCAGCCAGTCGCCTCCGGGACACACCGTCGGCCGCGTTCCCAGGCTCGCCACCCCCTGTAGCGGGGCGGCGGCCACTCCGGATACAGAGACGGCGAAAATCCCCGACAGAGGCGGAACGCGCCTGCCCACGCGAATGTTGGCGGTGGGGTAACCCAGTGTCCGGCCCAGACGCTTGCCCGGCAGGACGCGGCCGCTCATGAAAAACGGTCGGCCCAGCAGTTGGCCGGCCAACTCAAGCTGTCCCGAAACCAGGGCTTCACGGACGGCGCTGCTGGATACCCTGCGGCCTGCCGCCATGATGCTGGAAAGCGAAAAGCATTCGAACCCGTAAGTGACTCCCGCCGCGCGCAGCATCTCGAAATCGCCGGTACGGCGCGCCCCGAAGCGGAAATCGTCACCCACCAGGAGCCAGCGGGTCCGCAAGCGCCGGACGAGCCATTCGGAGACGAACACATCGGCCGGCATGGCTGCGAGCGCCTGCCTGAAACGCAGGACGAACGTGTGTTCCATGCCGGCCCGGCCCAGCAGTTCAAGCTTTTCCCGCAAGGTGGTCAGGCGCGGCGGCGCATCGGCCGGGGAAAAAAATTCCCGCGGGTGGGGCTCGAAAGTCACGACGCCTGTGGAAAGACCCAGCGGGCCGGCTGCCAGTTTCAGGGCGTGCAGCATGGCCTGGTGTCCCAAGTGAACCCCGTCGAAATTTCCGATGGTAAGGGCCATGGGGCGGTCGCAGGGGGCCGGAATTCCCAGGTGAATGCGCATGACGCTGGCGGGCAAAGCGTTGATTTTATCGCCAATCAATTCAACTCTGCCAGTCTTGTCCCGACTGCGGGCAACGGTCAAAAGAGCATTTTTCCGGAGATCAGCAACAGCAAGAAAGACAAAATCAGACGTGCGACCCGTTCGGGTATGCGGGTGTTGAGATGGGATCCCAGCCAAATGCCGGGGATGGACCCCACCAGCAGGTTGCCCAGCAGGCCGGCATTGACGTGGCCGAGCGTGAAGTGCCCGAGGCCGGCGAGCAGGGTGAGCGGGACTGCATGTGCTATGTCCGTGCCCACGATGCGGGCGATGGGCATTTTCGGGTACAGGGCCACCAGAACGGCCGTTCCCACCGCGCCTGCCCCCACCGAAGAGACGGTGACCAGGAAGCCGATCAGCGCACCCAGGAGGATGGTGAGCCTGCCTCTGGTGAGGTCGCTGCCTTCGGACGGAAAAGCGCATCGCCGCCCCTGCAGGCCACACAGGAGGGCGACGGCCGTCAACGCCAGCGCCAGCGCTAGGCCGTGCCGGATGCCGGCCTCGAAACCCGGCGTGGGCTTGAAGCTGCGCAACACGGCAAGGGCCGCCAGGCTGGCAGGGACGCTGCCGACCAGCAACAGGCCGGCGGCGCGCCAGTCGATGTTGCGTTTCTGATGGTGCACCCAGACGCCGCTCGCCTTGGTTACGGCGGCATAAAGCAAATCCGTTCCCACGGCCGTGGAGGGGGAGATCCCGAAGGCGATGACCAGCAGCGGGGTCATGAGAGAGCCGCCGCCCACACCCGTCAGCCCGACCAGAAAACCGCCGAGCAGACCGGAAACGGCATAGGACCATTCCATCCAACACCTCTTTTGAAGAAATTGCGCTTGGGTAAAACGCCTATCTTAAATGCGGCCCTATAGATAAATTAAGTAATATTGTGTTAAGTTAATGTAACTGTAAGTTCTAAATGGAGGCATTCCCTATGAAGCTGCAGCAGTTGCGCTATCTGGTGGAAGTGGCTCAGTCCGGGCTCAACGTGTCCCAGGCCGCCGAGAACCTGCACACGTCCCAGCCGGGAGTCAGCAAGCAGATTCGCTTGCTTGAAGAAGAGCTGGGGGTGGACATTTTTGTTCGCAACGGCAAGCGGGTCGTCAGCGTCACGGAGCCCGGGAAGGAAATTCTCGCCATTGCGCAGCGCGTGCTGCTCGAGGCCAAAAATCTGCGGGAGGCCGGGCGGGAATTCAGCAGCCAGCATACCGGTACACTCACGATCGCGACGACCCACACCCAGGCCCGCTATGTGCTGCCCCAGGTCATTGCCCGGTTTTCCGAGCGTTATCCCCAGGTCAAGTTGACGTTGCATCAGGGCAATCCCGTCAATGTGGCCGAAGAGGTGGCTTCGGGGCGCGCCGACCTGGCGATCGCCACCGAGGGGCTGGACCAGTTTTCCGAATTGCGCGTGCTTCCCTGCTACCAGTGGAATCGCAGCATCGTGGTTCCTCCTTCGCATCCGTTGCTGACCCAGGAACGCCTGACGCTGAAAGAACTGGCGGCCTACCCCTTGATCACCTACGACTACGCCTTCACCGGGAGGTCCAAAATCAACCAGGCTTTCGAACGCCAGGGACTCGCTCCCAACGTCGTGCTGACGGCGCTGGACTCCGATGTGATCAAGACTTACGTGGAACTCGGCATGGGGGTGGGCATCATCGCTGCCATGGCCTACGATGCGGAGCGGGACAGAGGGTTGCGCGCGATGGACGTCAGCCATCTGTTCGAGGACAGCACGACGCGGGTGGGCATCCGGCGTGGTGCATACCTGCGGCAATATGCCTATGACTTCATCGAACTGTTTGCGCCCAAGCTCACGCGGGCGGTCATTCGGCGCGCGCTGGAAAACGATCCGGACGAGTGACGCCGGGGCCTCTGTTCAGGCGCCGCTGCGGGAAAAATCCCTGAGCCGAAAACCCAGCAGGTACAGCGTTCCGAAATAGCCCGCAACGCCTGCCCCAATCAAAGGGAGCAGCCGGACAGCATGGTCGAGGCTGGACCCTTTCAGCCATTCGCCCTGATCGCCCTGAAGCCAGTACAGCAGTGCTGCCATCACCGCCACCGCGAATCCCAGCTTGGACAGGAACAGGCGCCAGCCGGCGCGGGGAAGGTAAAGGTTGCGCTTTCGCAGGCCCCGATAGAGCAGGCCCGCGTTGAGACATGCGCCCAGTCCGGTGGCCAGGGCCAGCCCCGCATGCTGGAATAGCGGCATGAACACGAAATTCATGATCTGGGTCGAGACCAGCACCAAGAGGGCGATTTTCACCGGCGTTTTGATGTCCTGTCGGGCGTAAAAGCCGGGGGCCAGTATCTTCACGGCAATCAGTCCCGTCAGGCCTATGCTGTAGGCGATAAGCGCCTGGCGAACCATCAGGACATCATGCGGCTGGAAGGCGCCCCGGAAAAAAAGCGCAG
>JAKBBG010000099.1 GCA_021826025.1 Pseudomonadota bacterium
CCGATCGCGGAGCATCCATGCGCACCAAGCTGATCGCAGGGAACTGGAAAATGCACGGGTCCCTGGCGGGCAACCCGGCGCTGCTGCAATCCGTCGCCTCCGGCGCGGCCACCCTGCCCACCGTTTCGTTCGCCGTGCTCGTCCCGTTCCCCTACCTTGCGCAGGTCCAGGCCCGGCTGTCCGGCAGCGCCTGCGCCTGGGGCGCCCAGGACGTGAGCGACGAAGTCCGGGGGGCTTTCACGGGCGAAGTGTCCGCTGCCATGTTGCTGGATTTCGGCTGCCGCTACGCCGTGGTGGGGCATTCCGAACGGCGCGCCCGCCACGGGGAGGACGACGCGCGCGTGGCGGCCAAGGCGCTCGCCGCCGTGGAAGCCGGCCTCACGCCCATCGTGTGCGTGGGTGAAACCCTGGCCGAGCGGGAGGGGGGGCAGACGCTGGCCGTGGTGTTCCGCCAGCTGGACGCCGTCCTGGAGCGCCTGGGCGTGCGCCGCATGGCGGGCACCGTGCTCGCCTACGAGCCCGTGTGGGCCATCGGCACCGGGCGCAGCGCCACGCCCGACCAGGCCCAGGAGGTCCACGCCGCCTTGCGCCAGCGCGTCTCCAACGCCGACTGGGTGGTGGGCGGCGGGTTGCAGATTCTTTACGGAGGTAGCGTCAAACCGGCTAACGCGCTAGAATTGATGAGATTGCCTGACATAGACGGCGCGTTGGTGGGTGGAGCGTCCCTGGCGGCAGACGATTTTTTGGGTATCGGGCGCGCTGCGGCGCTGGCCTGAGCTCCGGACGAGGATAACGGTTCATGGTGGAAACACTGGTGTGGCTGCTGCATGTGGGTGCCGCGATTGGCATCATCGGCCTGGTGCTGATCCAGCACGGCAAGGGGGCCGACATGGGCGCTGCCTTCGGCAGCGGTTCGGCGGGAGGACTGTTCGGCGCTTCGGGTGCCGCCAACTTCCTGAGCCGCAGCACGGCCGTGCTGGCCGCGGTGTTTTTTTCCACCAGCCTGTTGCTGACGTGGTATTCGGGACATAAGGCGGGTGCCGCGAGCGTGATGCAGCATGCCGACCTGAACGCGCCGGCGGTGCCGGCCCCGCAGGCTCCCGCGCCGGCGGCTCCGGACTCCAAGTCGTCCGAAATACCGAAATGACTTCTTTCCCCGGCCCGGAAGGGGCGGGGAAGCGATTTTGAACGTGCCGATGTGGTGAAATTGGTAGACACGCCGTCTTGAGGGGGCGGTGGCGAAAGCCGTAGCAGTTCGAGTCTGCTCATCGGCACCATAAATTTGCGAGAGCGCAATGGTGCAAAATTATTTGCCGGTACTCCTCTTCATCCTCGTGGGCTTGGCGGTGGGGGTATTGCCGCCGTTGCTGGGCAAACTGCTCGCCCCCAGCCGTCCCGATCCCGAAAAGAACTCTCCCTACGAATGCGGGTTTGAAGCGTTTGAAGACGCCCGCATGCGCTTTGATGTGCGCTACTACCTGGTCGCCATCCTGTTTATCCTGTTCGATCTCGAAATCGCATTCCTTTTCCCCTGGGCGGTGGTGCTCAAGGAAATCGGCTGGTTCGGCTTCCTCGCCATGCTGGTGTTCCTGGGCATTCTCGTGGTGGGGTTCGTTTACGAATGGTTGAAGGGTGCCCTGGAATGGGAGTGAGTCGTCCCGTTCCGGATATCCCGGGAGGCAGTCATGGCACTTGAAGGCGTCTTGAAGGAAGGCTTTGTCACCACCAGCCTGGATACGGTCATCAACTGGACGCGCACCGGTTCGCTCTGGCCCATGACGTTCGGGCTGGCCTGCTGCGCCGTGGAAATGATGCACGCCGGGGCGTCCCGCTACGACCTGGACCGTTTCGGCATCGTGTTCCGCCCCAGCCCGCGCCAGTCCGACCTCATGATCGTGGCCGGGACCCTGTGCAACAAGATGGCGCCCGCCCTGCGCAAGGTGTACGACCAGATGGCCGAACCGCGCTGGGTCATTTCCATGGGCTCCTGTGCCAACGGCGGCGGCTATTACCATTATTCCTATTCGGTGGTGCGCGGCTGCGACCGCGTCGTGCCCGTGGACGTGTACGTGCCCGGCTGCCCTCCCACCGCTGAAGCGCTGCTGTTCGGGCTGATCCAGCTGCAGCAGAAAATCCGCCGCACCACCACCATTGCCCGCGTGGCCTGAGTCCATGTCCTCCACACCCGATACCCTGTCCCAGAACCTTGCCGGCGCTTTTGGGGAGGCGCTTCTCTCGAGCGCGATCCGGCTTGGCGAACTGACCGTGACCGTGGCTCCGGAACGCTGGCTGCAGGTGGCCCGTTCCCTGCGCGACGATTTCGGCTTCGAGCAGCTCATCGACCTCTGCGGCATGGACTATTCCGCCTACCAGGGATGGGAAGGGCGCCGCTTCTGCGCCGTGGTGCACCTGCTGTCCGTGAGCCGCAACCAGCGCCTGCGCGTCAAGGTGTTCGGCGCCGACGACACCCTGCCGATGCTCGATTCCGTGGTGACGGTCTGGCCCGTGGCCAACTGGTTCGAGCGCGAAGCGTTCGACCTGTTCGGCATCGTGTTCGCCGGCCACCCCGACCTGCGCCGCATCCTCACCGACTACGGGTTCGTCGGACATCCCTTCCGCAAGGACTTCCCGATTTCCGGGCACGTGGAAATGCGCTACGACCCGGGGCAGAAGCGCGTGGTGTACCAGCCCCTGTCCATCCAGCCGCGCGAGGTGGTTCCGCGCGTGACCCGACCTGAACATTACGGGGATACCGAACACCATGGCTGAAATCCGCAACTACACCATGAACTTTGGCCCCCAGCATCCGGCCGCCCACGGCGTGCTGCGCCTGGTGCTGGAACTGGACGGGGAAGTGATCGAACGGGCCGACCCCCACATCGGCCTGCTGCACCGGGCCACGGAAAAGCTGGCGGAAACCCGCACGTACCTGCAAAGCGTGCCGTACATGGACCGCCTGGACTATGTCTCCATGATGTGCAACGAGCACGGCTACGTGCTCGCCCTGGAAAAGCTGCTGCAGATCGAAGTGCCGCTGCGGGCCCAGTACATCCGCGTGATGTTCGACGAGATCACGCGCATCCTCAACCACCTGCTGTGGCTCGGCGCGCACGCCCTGGACGTGGGGGCCATGACCGTGTTCCTGTACGCCTTCCGCGAACGGGAAGACCTGGTGGACTGCTATGAGGCGGTGTCCGGCGCGCGCCTGCATGCCGCCTACTACCGGCCCGGCGGCGTCT
>JAKBBG010000037.1 GCA_021826025.1 Pseudomonadota bacterium
CGGGTGTTGCTGGAACGCGCGGCTTTTCCCGATGCGGCCTTGCAGGTGCCCGGGTCGGGCGCATGAGGGGGAGCCGGCTCGTCGTCCTGCTGTGGGCCCTGCTGGGTGGCGCACCGGCCTGGGCCGGGCCGCAGGACGCCCCCCCAGAACCCATGGTGCGCGAAGCCCTTGGTGCCGTCTACCGGCTCTATTACGACGGCCTGCCCATGGGTGAAGTGACCGAGCGCTGGGAAAGAAACGGCGCGCACTATCGCATCCACAGCGAAGCACACCCCTATCCCGTGGTGCACTGGCTTGCGCCCTCCTTTGCGGAAAGCAGCGAAGGCGCCATCGCCGAGGGGGTGCTGCGGCCCGACCGTTTCGAGCACCGCCGCAGCGATGACCCCCAGCCCATGATCGCCCAGTTTCTTTGGGACCGGGCTGTGCTGGTGCAGCACTTCGACGGGCGGACCGAAACCTTTCCGCTGGCCCCCTTGACCCAGGACATGCTCTCCATCAAGTACCTGTACCGGGTCGGCGATGACTGGATCGATCGTGACCTGCCCATGGCCACGGGAAAGCGGGTCGAAATCCATCATTTCGTGCTGCAGGAAACCGTGCCCCTGGTCACCGAGGCGGGGCGCTTCAGAACGCGCCATCTGGCAGATCGCGGCGACGGATCTCCGTCGCATTTTGACCTCTGGCTCGCCGAAGATCGCCGCTACCCCCCCGTCCGCCTGCAGGTGACGGAACGGGGCAACCGCTGGGAACAGCGTCTGTTGCGGGTGGAGTTCGAATGACCCGCTCCGTCTTTCCGTCCCAGTTCGACGCACTGGTCGCCGCGCTGGATGACGTGTTGGGCGGCGATATGCCGGCCGACGTGGCGTTGCATCAATATTTCCGGGACCACCCCGCCCTGGGCCGCCACGACCGCGGGTTTGTGGCGGAAAACGTGTACGCGATCCTGCGACGCATCCTCTGGCTGCGCGCGAGGGTGCCGCAGGGAAACGGGCGTCGGGTGGCCTTGGCCGCACAGCTCCTGCTGCAGGGGCGTAGCGTGCGCGAGTTGCGTCCGTACTGCCGCAGCGATGAAGAGATGCGCTGGCTCGAGTCGCTCAGGCAGACGCCAGGCGAGGAGGCCCTGTGGCAGCGAGCCGATTTGCCGCCCTGGGTGGTGGAACGGCTGCTTCCCGAGCTCGCGCCGGAAACCGTGCTGGCCCTGGGCCGTGCGATGCAGGTCCCGGCCCCTCTCGACCTGCGCGTCAATACGCTCCTGACCACGCGGGACGCCGCCCTGGCCGCACTGCGCGGGGAAGGGCTTTCGGCCGAGCCCACACCCTGGTCGCCCATCGGCATCCGGGTGCAGGGCCGGCCCGCCATCCAGCGACTGCCCTTGTTTGCCGCCGGGCAGGTGGAAGTGCAGGACGAGGGGAGCCAGCTCCTGGGCTATCTGGTGGCGCCGCGCCGGCGCGACATGGTGGCGGACTTTTGCGCGGGGGCCGGAGGAAAAACGCTGATGCTGGGGGCGCTCATGCACAACCAGGGCCGGGTTTACGCTTTTGACGTGTCAGAGCGGCGTCTCAACAACCTCAAGCCGCGACTTAAGCGGTCCGGCCTGTCCAACCTGACTCCCGTGCTGATTTCCGGGGAAACCGACCCGCGCGTGCGGCGGCTCGCCGGCAAGATGGATCGGGTGCTGGTGGATGCGCCTTGCAGCGGGCTGGGCACCTTGCGGCGCAACCCCGACCTCAAGTTGCGGCAAAACGAACGGTCCGTGACCGAGCTGGTGGAAAAGCAGGCCGCCATCCTGCGCGCCGCGTCAACCCTGGTCAAACCGGGCGGGCGGCTCGTGTACGCCACCTGCAGCCTGCTGCCGGAAGAGAACGATCTTCAGGCCGACCGTTTCACGGCGGAACATCCCGAATTCGCCGCGGTCCCCTGCGGACCGTTGCTGGCCGCGCAGCAGGTGCCGCTGGAAATGGGCGAGCGCTTCCGCCTGTGGCCCCAGGTGCACGGCACGGACGGTTTTTTTGCGGCCGTCTGGGAACGGCGGCAAGATTGATTTTCATGCAGGCAGAACAGGAGTGGACAGCATGGACCCATTGCAGGAAATGGTATCGGGGGCTGAGGAGTTTTTCCGCTCGCTGGTCCAAGTGCAGCATCTCTGGCAATTGCCCGTCCTGCTTGCGGCGCTCCTGATCGGTGCGGGCGCTTCAATCGCCGTGGGTGGGGGCCGGGGACGCGGGGAGGGCCAAGATCCCGAACAGCGGCGGCGTCTGCGCGCCATTGCGTTTGCGCTGGTTTCGGGCGTCGCGGTGGTGCTGTTTGGCCGCTATTTCGGACATGGCCGTCCGTCGGCCCTGCTGCGGGTGGCCACGGACCTGCTGTTTGCGCTCGCAGCCGCGCGCCTTGGCGTGTACGTGATGCGATACGTGTTCGGGCTGTCGTCGCGCACGCTCGCCCTGCAGTCGTTTTTTGTGCGCACCGTGTGGATTCTGTTTGCCCTGCGCGTCACCGGCCTGCTTGAACCTTTGATGGACCTGCTTCAGGACATCGGCCTCACGGTGGGCGGAACGTACATTTCCCTGCTGCAGGTGGTCCAGGCCACAGTGGTGGTGACGGGCATGCTGGTGCTTGCCCTGTGGCTCGGGCGTGCCGTCGAGCGGCGGCTCATGCGGGCCGACGGTCTCGATACGCACCTTCGCGTGTTCGCGGTCAAGCTGGTGCGGGGGTTGCTGGTGTTCGTGGGCGTGATGATCGCGTTGCCCCTGGTGGGCATCGATTCGACGTTCCTGTCCGTGCTGGGCGGCGCCCTCGGTGTGGGCCTGGGATTCGCCTTGCAGAAAGTGGCGAGCAACTACGTGAGCGGGTTCATTATCCTGATGGACCGCTCCATCCGCCTGGGCGACGTGGTCACTGTGGACGGGCGCCAAGGCACGGTGCGTCGCATGGAAGCCCGCTGCATCCTGCTGGAACTTCTGGACGGCACGGTTCTCCTGGTGCCCAACGAGTCGTTCCTGACCCAACCCATCGTGAACCATACCTTGCTGGGGAAGGGGGTTTGGCGCAGCATGGTGGTGGAAGTGGCTTACGGTAGCGATCTCGCGCGCGCGAACGAGGTGATGCTTGCGGCGGCGCGAGCCCAGTCGCGGGTCATGGCCGATCCGGCACCGTCCGTGGCGGCAACCCGTTTCACGGGGCACGGGGTGGAACTGGCCCTGCAGTTTTGCGTGGCCGATCCAGGCCCCAGCGATACGGGAATGCGCTCGGAAATGCTGCTTGCGATCCACCGCGGATTCCGCGAGGCCGGCATCACGGTGCCTTCCCGGGACGGTGCGACGCCGACCGCTCCGTAGAATCAAGGGTAGGTTATGGATTTCGGGATTTTCATTGCGTTTTGTTATAATTTTTGGTATTGTTCACGATTGACCTGTCTGGAGTAGTCCTATGTTGTTTTCCGGCGTTTTGAACTGGCCCTGGTGGGGCGACGTGCTGGCCATGCTGGCCATGACCCACGTGACGATCGTCTCCGTCACCGTGTTCCTGCACCGCCATCAGGCGCACCGGGCGCTCGACCTCGCCCCGGCCGCCAGTCATTTTTTCCGTCTCTGGCTGTGGATGACCACCGGCATGGTGACCAAGGAATGGGCTGCCATCCATCGCAAGCACCATGCCAAATGTGAAACCCCGGATGACCCGCACAGCCCGCAGGTCCTTGGCATCAACCGGGTGCTGTGGGGGGGCGTGCTGCTGTACGTGAAGGAAAGCCGCAACCGGGAAACCATGTCGCGTTATGGTCATGGAACGCCTGACGACTGGATGGAACGCCATGTCTATTCCGGGCACAGCCGCCTGGGGGTGACGCTCATGGCCCTGATCGACATGAGCCTCTTCGGCGTGGTGCCCGGGCTTCTGATCTGGGTCACGCAAATGGTGTGGATTCCCTTCTGGGCAGCCGGGGTGATCAACGGCCTGGGCCATTTCTGGGGCTACCGAAATTTCGAATGCAAGGATGCCAGCACCAACATCTCGCCTTGGGGAATCCTGATCGGCGGCGAGGAACTGCATAACAACCACCATGCCTTCGCCACGTCCGCCAAGCTGTCCAATCGCTGGTATGAATTCGACATCGGCTGGCTCTATATCCGGCTGCTTGAACTGGCGGGCCAGGCCCGTGTCAAGAACGTGGCTCCGGCGCTTCGCTTTGACCGCTCCAAGCCTGAATGCGACGAGGAGACCCTGCAGGCGATCCTGCTGCACCGCTACGACGTGATTGCCCGCTACGCCAGGGAACTCGCCCATACGTGCTCGGCCGAGCTGCAGCGTTTGGGCGACCAGCTCATGGCTCCGATCCCGTCCCGGCGCGAAGCGCTCGCCACAGTGGCGCGCTGGCTCCACCGCGACGAGCAGGATCTTCCGGCCCAGGACCAGCATGCGCTGGCTGCCGCCATGGCGGTGTCCGGTCCCCTGCAGACCGTGATGGCCATGCGGCGTGAACTGGCGGACATCTGGACGCGCACCAATGCCACCCGCGAGCAATTGCTCGAACAGCTCAGGGACTGGTGCCGCCGCGCCGAAGAAAGCGGCATCCAGGAACTGCGCCGCTTTTCCCAGACGCTGCGCGCCTACGTCTGACCTCCCGATGGGGGCTCGTCGTCCCCATATTCTGTTTTATTATTACCAACTAATTTTTTAGTCTTTGTAGGCATAAAGACGCTGGCTACAATGGGTCACTCCAGATCAAACGGGGTCGCCCATGTATCAATACGACGAAATCGACCAGCGCGTAGTGAACGAACGAGTCGCCCAGTTCCGGGACCAGACCCGGCGCTTCCTGGCCGGGCAGATTTCCGAAGACGACTTCCGCCCGCTGCGGCTGCAGAACGGCCTGTACATCCAGCGCCATGCCCCCATGTTGCGCGTGGCGATCCCTTACGGCGTCTTGGCCTCGCGCCAGTTGCGCAAGCTGGCGCACATCGCGCGTACCTACGACCGCGAGGTCGGCCATTTCAGCACCCGGCAGAACATCCAGTTCAACTGGCCGCAGCTTGAGCAGGTGCCGGACATCCTGGCGGAACTCGCCTCGGTCCAGATGCATTCGATCCAGACCAGCGGCAATTGCGTGCGCAATACCACCACAGACCATTTCGCGGGCGTGGCTGCGGACGAGCTGGTTGACCCGCGCATTTATTGCGAGCTGATCCGCCAGTGGTCCACATTCCATCCCGAATTTGCATTTCTTCCCCGCAAGTTCAAGATCGCCGTGAACGGCGCTCTCCAGGACCGCGCAGCCACCTGGGTGCACGACATTGGCCTGCACGCCGTACGGAGCGATGACGGCGAAATCGGATTTCGCGTGATCGTGGGCGGAGGGCTGGGACGTACCCCGCTGATCGGCGTGGTGGTGCGGGAGTTCCTGCCGTGGCGCCACCTGCTGACATTCCTCGAGGCCATTCTGCGCGTATACAACCGCTACGGGCGCCGCGACAACAAGCACAAGGCTCGCATCAAGATCCTGGTGAAGGCCATGACGCCGGAACGCTTCCAGCGGGAAGTGGAAGCAGAGTGGGAACACCTGAAGGACGGGGAAAACACGCTGACCGACGAGGAAGTGGCGCGCATCGAAGCGCGCATGGTGCGCCCCGGCTACGAAACGCTGCCAGGCGACGTGCCGGCCGCGCTGCAGCAGTCCCTGCAGGACGACCGCGCCTTCAGGCGCTGGCATGAACGCAACGTGCACGCTCACCGCGTGCCGGGCTATGCCTCGGTGGTGCTGTCGCTCAAGGCCACGGGGCGTGTTCCCGGCGACGCCAGCGCACAGCAGATGGAGGCGGTCGCCGATCTCGCAGACCGTTACGGCTTCGGGGAAATCCGCGTAAGCCATGAGCAGAACCTGATCCTGCCCGACATCCGGCAGGCCGACCTGCCTGAACTGTATGGCCATCTGAAGTCCCTGGGCTTCGCCACGCCCAACATCGGGCTGCTGACCAACATCATTTCCTGCCCGGGAGGGGACTTCTGCTCGCTCGCCAACGCCCGCTCGATTCCTGTGGCCCAGGCCATCCAGGAGCGGTTTGACGATCTCGACCGGCTCTACGACATCGGCGAACTGGATCTCAACATTTCCGGATGCATGAACGCTTGCGGCCACCACCATGTGGGCAACATCGGCATCCTGGGCGTGGACAAGCACGGGGCCGAGTACTACCAGATCACCATCGGCGGCAACCAGGCACCCGCCCGGCTGGGGCGCGTCATCGGGCCCTCGCTTGGCCGGGAGGAAGTGCCCGGCGCGATCGAGGCGCTGATCGAAGTCTATCTGGACGCCAGGCTGCATGCCGAGGAACGGTTCGTGGACGTGGTGGAGCGGTTGGGCATCGAACCGTTCCGCGATCGGGTCTATGCCCAACCTGAGCGCGAGGCGCTCTATGCCTGACGTGCTCCGCAACCGACGCGTCGAACCCGATGCCTTCGTTCGGGTCGAGTCCCTGGACGGGATCGCGGACGACGCCCACATCCTGGTGCCTCTTCCCCTGTTCACGGCGCAGCGCGAAGTCCTGAAAGGGCGCAAGGGGCGTTTCGGGCTGTGGCTGGAAACCTCCGACGAGCCGCAGGACGCGGCAGGCACCCTGGCCCACGTCGACCTCGTCGCGATCCACTTCCAGAGCTTTACCGACGGCCGAGGCCATTCCCTCGCCCGCCTGCTACGCGAACGTCATGGCTTCAAAGGGGAAATCCGCGCCGTGGGTGACGTTTTCAAGGAAACGCTGTTTTATCTTTCACGCTGCGGCTTCGACGCCTTCGTGCTGCGCCCGGGAGAAAACGTGCAGGAAGCGCTCAAGGGGCTGGACGTGTTCAGCGAAGCTTACCAGGCATCGGTGGAGCGCCCGTCGCCACTTTTTCGCCGGCGCCCCGCCGCCACATCCGCCGGAAAGGGGGAGCCATGAGCCTTGACCTTCGGATCGCCGAGGCGCTCGCGTTGCTGCGGCGCGCCGCGTCCGAGTTCCAGCCAGTCGCCTTGGCGAGCAGCTTGGGCGCGGAAGACATGGTGCTGACGGACCTGGTCTTCCGGAATGAGCTGCCCGTGACCGTATTCACGCTCGATACCGGCCGCCTGCCCGAACAGACCCAGCGCCTGATCGCGCGGGTGCGGGAGTATTACGGCCGGTCGATTCGCGTCTATTTTCCCGAAGCGCAGGCTGTGGAGCGTTTTGTGGCCGAGCATGGCGTCAACGGCTTCTACCAAGGCATCACCGAACGCAAGGCCTGTTGCGCAATCCGCAAGGTGGCGCCGCTTGCACGCGCGCTGTCCGGGCACAAAGCCTGGATCACCGGGTTGCGGCGAGACCAGTCTCCCACCCGTGCCGCGCTCGCTGCGCAGTCCTGGGACTCGGAACATGGCCTGACCAAGTTCAGTCCGCTGGCCGACTGGTCACGGGAGGATGTCTGGACATACCTGCGCGCCAACCATGTCCCCTATAACGCCCTGCACGACCAGGGCTATGCCAGCATCGGTTGCAGTCCTTGCACGCGCGCCATCGAGCCCGGCGAAGACGAGAGGGCCGGGCGCTGGTGGTGGGAACACCCAGAAACCAAGGAGTGCGGATTGCACCTGTCCGCCCCGACAGAAACCGAAGGAGCCGCATGAACCCGACCATTTTGTCCGACGTCCTCCACCTGCAGCCGCATCACGCCGGCCGATTCGAGCCGCTCGACCATCTCGACCGGCTCGAATCGGAAGCGATTCACATCATGCGCGAGGTGGCCGCGGAATGCCGCCAGCCGGCCCTGCTGTTTTCCGGAGGGAAAGATTCCATCGTGATGTTGCGCCTGGCCGAAAAGGCTTTCCGTCCCGGCCGCTTCCCTTTCCCCCTGCTGCATATCGACACCGGCCATAACTTTCCGGAAGTGATCGCCTTTCGCGACCGGCGCGTCGACGAACTGGGCGAGCGGCTGATCGTGCGGCATGTGGAAGAATCCATCCGTCAGGGGAGGGCGCGCGTGGCGGGCCCGAACGACAGCCGCAATGCCCTGCAGGCGGTGACGCTGGTGGACGCCATCAACGAATTCCAGTTCGACGCCTGCCTGGGAGGCGCGCGCCGGGACGAAGAAAAGGCACGTGCCAAGGAACGCATTTTTTCCTTCCGCGACGAGTTCGGAGCCTGGGATCCGAAAAACCAGCGCCCCGAGCTGTGGAGCCTGTACAACGCCCGCGTCCATCCCGGCGAGAACCTGCGCGTCTTTCCCATCAGCAACTGGACGGAACTGGACGTGTGGTCCTACATCGCCCGGGAAGGGCTGGAGGTTCCTGAGATCTACTATGCCCACGAGCGGGAGGTGGTGCGCCGCGGTGCCCAACTCGTGCCCGTGACCGGCCTTACTCCGCCGCGCCCGGGCGAAGCCGTGGAACGGCTTTCGGTCCGCTTCCGCACCGTGGGCGACATCACCTGCACATGTCCTGTGGCGTCCACGGCCGCTTCGGCCGAAGCGATCATCGCCGAAACGGCCGTGACGTCCGTGACGGAGCGGGGTGCCACGCGCATGGACGACCAGACTTCCGAAGCCTCCATGGAACTGAGAAAGAAACAGGGGTATTTCTGATGGACCAGATGGAACGGATCATGCCGGCAGAACTGTTGCGATTCATCACATGCGGTTCCGTGGACGACGGCAAAAGCACCGTCATCGGGCGCCTTCTCTATGACAGCAAGGCGATTTTCGAAGACCAGCTGGCGGCCATTGCAGCCACCTCCCGCCGGCGCGGCCTGTCGGAAGCAGACCTCGCGCTGCTCACGGACGGTCTTCAGGCCGAACGCGAACAGGGCATCACCATCGACGTGGCCTACCGCTATTTCAGCACGCCGGCGCGGCGCTTCATCATTGCCGACACGCCCGGCCACGAACAGTACACGCGCAACATGGTGACCGGCGCTTCAACGGCGGACCTTGCCGTCATCCTGCTCGACGCGCGCAAGGGCGTGTTGCCGCAAACGCGGCGTCACGCCCATCTGGTCCGCCTGCTCGGCATTCCGAGGGTGGTGCTTGCCGTCAACAAAATGGACCTGGCGGGCTACGAGGAATCGGTGTTCAATGCCCTGCGCGACGACTTCCTGTCCTTCGCGGGCCCCCTGGGTTTCGAGGAGATCATCCCTGTTCCCATGAGCGCCCTGCAGGGCGACATGGTGGTGGAACGGGGGGAAGGACTGTCGTGGTACCGGGGCAGGACGCTGCTCGAAGTGCTGGAACAGGCGCCTGTGGACGGGGGAGTTGCACACGCCCCTTTCCGTTTTCCGGTGCAGCGGGTGGAACGCCTGGGCGAGGCGGGCGGCGTCGAACGCCGCGGGTATCAGGGCCGGATCGAATCGGGCACGATCGCCGTGGGGGAATCCGTGGTGGTCCTGCCGGCCGGCGTACCCAGCACGGTGGCGTCGATCCAGACCTATGACGGCGCCTTGCGGGACGCGCGGGCCGGCCAATCGGTCACCTTGACCCTGGCCGACCAGGTGGACATTTCCCGCGGCGACATGATCGCGGCCAGCGGCCGTCCGCCGCGCACCGCGAAAACGTTTGAGGCCCTGGTCTGCTGGTTTTCCGCTTCGCCCTTCGATCCGTCGCGCCGCCTGCTGGTGCGCCACGGCACCCGCACGGTCCAGGGCAAGGTGAGCGAAGTGGCTTACAAGCTGGACGTGAACACGTCGGCCCACGTCCCGGCGCCAGAGCAGGTGGCCATGAACGACATCGTCCGTGCCGCATTCAAGGTTCAACAGCCTCTGGCCTTCGACCCTTATGCCGAAAACAGGCCCAACGGCTGCTTCATCCTGATCGACGAGGTCACCAACGATACGGTCGCAGCCGGCATGATGCTCTGAGCGCCAGGGCGGGGTGCCCTAGACGACGAAAGTGTCGGTGACTTCCTTGAGCTCGCCCGATAGCCGGGCGAGCGTCCGCGCGGCCTGGTCCACTTCGGAAAGGGCACGCGAATTGCCTTCTGCCATCTGTGCGATTTTTTCCACCTGGGCCGCGATGTCGCGGCTTGCCGTGCTTTGTTCCTGGATGGCTGCGGAAATGTCCGCGACGCGCGTGAGAACCTGGTCCGCGCCGCTCTCGATCTGGGCGATGGCCGTGCCGGCGGACACGGCCAGCGATTCGCCGTGACGTGCCTTTTGCAGGGCACCGTCGATTTTTCCAACCGCCAGGGCGGTGCCGCTGCGGATGCCTTCCACCACTTCCTCGATGGTGACCGTGCTGCGGGCCGTTTGTTCGGAAAGCTTGCGTACTTCGTCCGCCACCACCGCAAATCCGCGACCCTGTTCGCCGGCCCTTGCCGCCTCGATGGCAGCGTTGAGGGCGAGCAGGTTGGTCTGCTCGGCGATGTCCCGGATGGTTTTGACGATGCCCCCGATTTGTTCGGAACGTTTTCCCAACGCCCGCAACGCTTCCGCAGTCGCCGCGATTTCTGTGCCGATGGCCGTCATGTCGGCGACCACGTCCTTCACCGTATGGCCGCCCTGCCGGGCCGCCTCGTTCGATTGTCCGGACACGAGCCTGGCTTCCTCGGAGTGTTCGGCGATGTGGTCGATGCTCACGGAAATTTCCTCGATGCTTGCCGCCATGCTCTGGGACGCGTTGGACTGTTCAAGCGCGGCGGTGCTCGCCGTGTCGGTTGACTGCGACAGGGTGTCGGAATAGCGCCTCACCACGCGAGCTGCCGAAGTGATCTGGTCGATGACGGCGCCCAGCAGCACTTTGCTGGACTGGATGCCGCACAGGATGCGGCCCAGTTCATCGCGTCCGCGGATGTCGGCCGGGCGGGAGAAGTTCCCTTCCACCATTTCATGCAGGTGCGCCAACACGTCGCGCACGCGCACCACCACGAAACGCCGTATGGCCCAGCCGGCCAGCAGAAACAGGACGGCCTGGATGGCGATTTGCACCAGCACGAGGGTCCAGGTGATGTTGCGCAGGGTATTCAGGTTGTCCGAAAGGTCGAAGGTGAAATCGGAAACGCCGTTGGCCTCGCCTTCCCGGACGAGATGGCATTGAGCGCAACGGGTGCCGTGAAAATCCTTCGATTCGATGTAGGGCGTGATGACCCGCATGAAATGCCTGCCGTTGCTTTCAACCATGGAGAACCGGGATTCGGACGACCCTGATTTCTCCGCGTCGCCCACCACGGCCTGCACCGTCGGATCGTCGAGATGCTCTTCCGGCAGGCCCGGCCCGAACTGCGCCACCACGGCAGGCGTACGCATCAGGCGCAGGGAAGCGAGGCGCTGGCCTTCCACGATCTTGCGCAGCAGCACCTTGCGGTTCTCGGGTTCGGAAACGGCTCCGGTGATCATCAGCATGTTGGCGCCGTCGATGACCTGCATGGCGATGCCCTGCGCTTTTACTCGCGCCTGGGCCATCATGTTGTCCTGCAAGGTTCGGCTGATGTGAAACGTGGTGGCGGAAAGCAGCAGGAACAACACGGGCTGCAGCAGCAGCTGGATTTTCCATTGCAAGGACAGCCGGGAGAACCAGGACGTGATCCGGCTGCCAGCCTTGGGGCCGGCGGCGGAGGCACTTCGGTAAAGCGTTTCGGCGTCGGCGATTTCCTGACGCGTCGGCTTTTTGCGCAACGACAGATAACCGGTCACCCGGTCGCCGCTCACGATGGGAGAGACGGTGGCGCTGACCCAGTAATGGTCGCCGCTTTTCGCGCGGTTCTTGACGATACCGCGCCAGGGATAGCCTGCCTGGACCGTCTTCCACAGGTCGGCGAACGCCCAGGGCGGCATGTCCGGATGACGGACCAGGTTGTGGTTTTTCCCGACCAGCTCGTCCAGGGAATAGCCGGACACTCTGACGAATGAATCGTTGGCTGCGGTGATGATGCCTTTCAGATCGGTGCGCGAGACAAAGATTTCACTGTCGTCGTAGTGGATTTCACGTTGCGTGACAGGCTGGTTATTTTTCATTTAGCAGCGAATGTAGGGGATTCGCGGGAAGGGGGATTTGATCAATATCAAATTGGGGCCCGAAGGAAAGGCGGGTTGCAGCCCGGGTTGATCTTCATCAATTCCGGAAAATAAAAGGCCCCGGATCTACCGGGGCCTCTTTGAAACAGGAACCTTGCGGGAGCCGTCTTACTTGATCTTCGCTTCCTTGTAAGGCACATGCTTGCGGGCGATGGGGTCGAATTTCTTGATTTCCATCTTTTCAGGCATGGTTTTCTTGTTCTTGGTGGTGGTATAGAAATGGCCTGTTCCGGCCGTGGATTCCAGCTTGATCTTGTCGCGCATGTCCTATCCTCCTGTCAGGCCCGGATACCGGCTTCGCCCAGCTCGGCCAGCACGGCTTCGATGCCTTTCTTGTCGATCAGGCGCAAGCCGGCGTTGGAGACGCGCAGGCGGATCCAGCGATTTTGGCTTTCAAGCCAGAACCGGCGGTACTGCAGGTTCGGCAGAAAACGGCGTTTGGTTTTGTTGTTGGCGTGGGAAACGTTGTTGCCGACCATCGGCTTTTTCCCGGTCACCGCACAGACGCGTGCCATGGTGCTTCTCCGTAACGGATTAACTTAAACGGCGATTCTGGCACGAAAGCCATCTTTTGGCAAGGTTTCCCGGGTCAGATCCCCCGCGCTTCCCAATGCGGCTATAATCGCCCGATCATGACAGTACGCTTCCATCGGCGGATCCTGCTCGGCGTTACGGGTGGAGTGGCCGCCTACAAGGCGGCCGAACTGACCCGGCTGCTCGTCAAGGCCCGCATCGACGTCCAGGTGGCCATGACGGAAGCGGCCTGCGGATTCATAGCGCCGGCCACCTTCCAGGCCCTGTCCGGCAAACCGGTCCTTACGGACCTGTGGGACCCGCGCATTCCCAACCGCATGGCGCATATCGAGCTGACGCGGCAGGCCGACGCCATCCTGGTCGCTCCGGCAAGCGCCGATTTCATCGCCAAAATCGCCCAGGGCACGGCCGACGACCTGCTGTCCACCACCGTCGCCGCCCGCAATTGCCCGCTCCTGGTGGCGCCCGCCATGAACCGGGAAATGTGGGCCAACCCGGCCAACCAGCGCAACATCGCCAAACTGCGTGCAGACGGGGTCACGTTGGTGGGTCCCGATACGGGCGAACAGGCTTGCGGCGAAACCGGAGAAGGGCGCCTGGTGGAGCCGGCCGCACTGCTTGAGGCCGTGCTCGCGCTGTATCCGTCCCCGCGGCTCGCAGGGCGCAAAGCCGTGGTTACGGCCGGCCCCACGTTCGAGGCCATCGATCCGGTGCGCGGCATCACCAATGCAAGTTCCGGAAAAATGGGCTATGCCGTGGCCGAAGCCCTGCGCGACGAAGGGGCCGAAGTGGTGCTGGTTTCCGGCCCGACGGCGCTCACGCCGCCGGAAGGGTGCACTGTGGTGGGGGTGCGCAGCGCAGCCGAAATGCTGGCAGCCGTCCAGGCCGCGCTGCCGGGTGCCGCGTTCTTTTTTGCGGTGGCGGCGGTGGCAGACTACACCCCCCAGGTCCAGGCTCCGCACAAACTCAAAAAATCAGGCGAACCGGTCACCCTCACGCTCGTGCCCACCGTGGATATCCTGGCCACCGTGGCCGGCGGCCCCACCCCCCCCTTTTGCGTGGGATTTGCCGCCGAAAGCCGGGATCTCGCGACCTACGCGGAAAACAAGCGGCACAGCAAACACGTGCCCCTGATCGTGGGCAACCTGGCCCAGCGGGCGCTGGGCCGCGACGACAACGAAATCGTCCTGTTTGACGCCGGCGGCGCCCATGCGTTGCCGCCGGCCCCGAAGCCCGTTCTGGCCCGTCAACTGGTGGATCACGCCATACGCCTCGCCGAAACCCAAGGAGCATCATGACATCCCTGCAAGTCCGCATACTCGACGCGCGCCTGCGCGACCATCTGCCCGCCTATGGCACGGCGGGAGCAGCAGGCCTCGACCTCAGGGCCTGCATCGACGCGCCGCTCACGCTTGCACCCGGACAGACGGAGCTGGTGCCTTCGGGCATGGCCATTCATATCGGGGACTCCCGGTATGCGGCGATGATCCTGCCGCGATCGGGCTTGGGCCACAAGCACGGCATCGTGCTGGGCAACCTGGTGGGACTCATCGATTCCGACTACCAGGGCCAGGTGATGGTATCCCTGTGGAACCGCGGGAGCCAACCGTTCGAACTGAAGCCCATGGAACGCATGGCCCAGCTCGTGGTCGTGCCGGTGCTGCAAGTGGCCCTGGACGTGGTGGACGACTTCGAAACCAGCGCCCGGGGGGCGGGCGGCTTCGGCAGCACTGGCCGGCACTGATGCAGGAACCCCAGGCCGAGGGCCGGCGCGCGCTCATCCTGTTCGCACACGGGGCACGCGATCCCCAGTGGGCTGAACCGTTCCGCAACATCCGCGAACAGGTGCTGCTGCTGCGCCCGGGATTGTGCGTGGAACTCGCATTCCTGGAATTGATGGAGCCGGATTTGTCCCGCTGCGTGGGCGACCTGGCGCGCGAGGGTGTGCGCGATATGACGCTCGTCCCCCTGTTCATGGCGCAGGGCGGCCATCTCAGGAAAGACCTGCCGCCCATGGTGCGAGACCTGGAGCACGCCTTTCCCGGGGTGCGCATCGAAATCACGCCGGCCATCGGCGAGTCTGCCCCTTTGCTTGCCGCCATCGCGGCCTGGGCGGCGCAGCAGGTCCGCTAGCCGGGCCTGTTCACCGCCCGGACCAGCGGCACGCCCCACAGGCGGGCCCAGCCTTCCGCAGTCCGGCGCTGCGCAGCCGGCTCGTCCAGTCCGTCCGCCCACCACAGATTGGCAAGCCCCACCAGCACCTCGGGACGGGGCGCAAGCCCCATGGTCGCGAGTTCGGGCAGAGTGAGCAGGTCTTCGAAGCAGAAGGACAGCAGCACGCGCTGCCCGTCCAGCCACGTCTGCCCATCGTTCAGGGCAGTGCCGGGGCGGACGTCGCGCCACCCGGAGGGTGGTCCGCTCCAGGGCAGCCATTCTGCAAGGGGAATGGGCTGGCGTGCGAGCTGCCAGGAATCGCCTGCGGGCGTGATCACCAGGGCGCCGTTTCGCAAGCCGCCGGGGTCCGGGCGCTGGGTGCCGAGCACGAGCGTGGTTCCTTGCGCGCGCAGCCGCGCGAGGAGCGGTTGCCACCACCAGGCTTCTGCCGCCGTCCACGGCCCGGCAATCTCCTCGGGCAGCACCAGCACCCGCACAGCGTGGGCGGAAGGGCCGGCGAGGAATGGCGTGAGCAGCGTCATCAACTGTTCCTGGCGCGCCATGCGGTTTGCCGCATCCCCCTGCATGCGGGGCAGCGCCGTATCCACGGCGATCCAGCCGGAAGGAACCGGAGGTGCGCGGTAGATCAGGTTGGCGGCAACGGAGAACAGGGCGGCCAGCAGCAGTCCGGTCCGGCAGCGGCACACCAGGGCGAGCAGGGCGCCGGTCATGGCGGCCAATCCCCACGGGCCCCAGCCTGGAAAAAGCCAACCGCCCAGGGTGAACGGATGCAGCCAGCCCCAAAGGCCGAGCGGGGGCAGCGCCAGTGCGGCAAGAATGGCGAGGAGCGCGGCGCAGCGGCGCCGGCGGGGCCCGTCTTCCGAAACCCAGCCGGCAGCCCAGGGCAGCGTCAGGGCAAGGGCGTGCAGCAGCCAGATCGCGAGTCCGCCCCAAAGGTGCCAGCCTGGCAGTACGCGGGCCACCGCCCACGCTTCTTCGCGGGCTCCGGCAAGATACAGGGCGAATACGGACAAGCCCGCGGCGCGCCGGTTTCCGGCGCGGGCCCAGGCGATCGGGATGCATGCGGAAACCAGCAGTTCGGGTGGCATGGCGCAGCCACCCTACCCTCCGGCACCCTTGGCGGGGTGCCGAAAAGCTGCACGGAATGCTAGGGGGCGAGCCCCATCTGGTGTGCCTTGGCGAGCAACCCTTCGGCCATGCGGATGCTCGCGATGTCGATCAGGCGTCCGTCGAGGGACACCGCGCCGCGTCCTTCCCGCGCCGCCTGTTCCATGGCTTCCATGATGCGGCGGGCCTTGAGGATTTCAGCTTCCGAGGGCGTGAACACCTGATTGGCCAGTTCGATCTGGCTGGGGTGGATGGCCC
>JAKBBG010000038.1 GCA_021826025.1 Pseudomonadota bacterium
GGCCCCCGTTTCGCGAGACCATCTGCCGGACTGGATCGCCGGAAGGCTGTCGCGCCAGAACCAGGTGCTTTCCCGGGAAGGCCTGGCTTTCCTGTGTGAACGCGTGGAAGGCAACCTGCTCGCCGCCCGGCAGGAAATCCAGAAACTCTCCCTGCTGTTTCCTTCCGGAACCCTGCCCGACGAAGCGTTGCGAAATGCCGTGCTTCAGGTGGGCAGGTACTCTCCCCAAGACCTTTCTGCCGCGCTTTTGACAGGTGATCTGCCACGCTTTGCCAGGACGCTGCGCGGACTGCGGGATGAGGGCGAGCCGCTGCCGCTCATTCTCTGGACCGTCACAGAGGATTTGCGCGCACTGATTCATCTGATTTCTGCTCGCAGGGCCCGACGGCCGTTAACTGCCGCATTCCGGGAAGCCAGGGTCTGGGGGCCGCGCCAGAAGATGCTGGAGCCTTTCGTTTCCAGCCTTTCCGCTGACGCCTGCGAACAGGCCCTGCTGCAGGCAGGCGCCATCGATCGCATGATCAAGGGTGTCGATCCACGGGAACCCTGGGACTCCCTTCTCGAAGTCGCACTGGGTTTTCGGCGCCAACGACAACACAACCGAGCGCACCTTGCATGAAATCCTCGTTACGGCGGATACTGCCCTTTTGACTTTCTCACGTCCATGAATTCGCAGACACTCCAATCCCAAGTCGTGGCGCTGGGCCAAGCTGCCCGGGCCGCCTCCCGCCATATTGCGAAAGCCAGTACCGCGGCCAAAAACCAGGCGCTCCTGTTGGCCGCCGCAGCCTTGAGACGCGATCAGGCTTCCTTGCTGGCAGCCAACGCGGAGGATGTGGAGCAGGCCCGGAAGAAGGGACTGGATGAAGCGTTCCTGGACCGTCTCACCCTCACTGCGAAAAGTATCGAATCCATGGCTTCCGGGCTTGAGCAGATCGCGGCGTTGCAGGACCCGGTGGGGGAAATCACGGGGCTGTCCCGTCGCCCTTCCGGTATCGAAGTGGGGCGCATGCGGGTGCCTCTGGGAGTCATCGCCATCATCTATGAGGCGCGCCCGAACGTCACGGCTGACGCCGCCGGCCTTTGCCTGAAGTCCGGAAACGCATGCATCCTGCGTGGCGGCTCGGAGGCTTTGCGGTCCAACCAGATCATCGCCCGTGCCATGCACGAGGGGCTGCGCGGGGCCTTGCTTCCCGATTCCGTGGTTCAGGTCATGGACTTCACCGACAGGGCGGCCGTCGGAGAACTGATCACCCTGAAAGGACTCGTGGATGTCATCGTTCCCCGGGGAGGCAAAGGGCTGATTGAGCGCATTTCAAACGAAGCCCGGATTCCCGTACTCAAGCATCTGGACGGGGTTTGCCACACCTTCGTCGATGCAAGCGCAGATGTTTCCATGGCCGTGAAAGTGGCAGACAACGCCAAAACCCAGCGATACGGAACTTGCAACACCATGGAAACCCTGCTGGTGCACGAAGCCATCGCGGCTTCAGTACTTCCGCCCCTGTGTGACATATACCGGAACAAGGGCGTCGAACTGCGCGGCGACGAGGCCGCCCGCCGCCTGGTCCCCGAAATGAAGCCCGCTGAAGAGGCGGATTGGTATGCGGAGTACCTGGCCCCCATCCTGGCCATCCGCATCGTCCCCTCCCTTGACGCAGCGATCGATCACATCGCCCGCTACGGGTCGCAGCATACGGATGCCATCCTCACCAACGATTGGCACAATGCCAACCGCTTCCTGAGGGAAGTGGATTCAAGCTCCGTCATGGTCAACACGTCCACCCGATTTGCTGACGGCTTCGAATATGGCTTGGGAGCTGAAATCGGCATTTCCACGGACAAGCTTCACGCACGGGGACCCGTGGGGCTCGAAGGGCTGACCAGCCAGAAGTTCGTAGTGCTGGGCCATGGAGAGATTCGCGGCGGATGAGCGGCCCCGGTCCCCTGGGCGTCCTCGGCGGGACCTTCGATCCCGTGCATGCCGGTCATCTGGCGCTGGCCCGTGAAGCCCGACAGCAGCTGGAGCTTGAATGCGTCATCCTGATGCCGGCTGGCGCCCCCTGGCAGCGCCAAGCGGAAGCGTCGGCGCAAGACCGGCTGGCGATGGTGCGCCTGGCCGCCGCAACTGAGCCGGGCTTGGCCGTGGACGACCGGGAAATCCGTCGTGCCGGGCCCACCTACACGATCGACACAGTGCGCGAGTTGCGCGCCGAATGGGGCGATGAGCGCCCCCTCTGGGTGATACTCGGCGCCGATGCCTTTCTTCACCTGCATACCTGGCATCGCTGGCAGGAGTTGCTCGCTCAAACCCACCTGGCCGTGTTCTGCCGCCCGGGCGCCCCCCTGGAAGCCGAAGCGATTCCGCTGCCGTTGCGACCAGCATGCGAAGCCCGCCGGTGCGCTCCCGCAGCGGCGAAAGGAGCTGCCGGCTCCATTGCCTTCTGCCGCATGCCGATGCTGGACGTGTCTGCCACCGGCATCCGCGCAGCCCTCCGTTCCGGACGTCCCGCCGCGGATTTGCTCCCCCGGCCCGTCCTGGACTATATTGAAACCCATCAGCTCTACCGTTAGGAGACGCATGGACTCCCTTCGTGTCAAAGACGAAGTTGTACTCGCCCTTGAAGACATCAAAGCCCGTGACATAGAAATTCTGGATGTTCGCCGGCTCACTTCCCTCTGTGATTACATGGTCATCGCCAGCGCCGATTCCACGCGCCAGACAAAAGCCCTTGCCCGGAACGTGGAAGACAGGCTGTCACGACTCGGTGCCCCGCTCCATGGAGTGGAAGGAATGGCCAGCGGAGAATGGATCCTCGTGGATATCGGATCCGTTATCGTGCACATCATGCAACCTTCCGCGCGCGAATACTACAACCTTTCAGAACTTTGGGGAGGCATCCCGGCCGTTCCCCACCGCGCTGCTGCCAACGGGTAGGGCTGTTGAAAATCCGCATCATTGCCCTGGGCCATCGCATGCCCGGCTGGATCAGCGAAGCAACCACAGAATACTTGCAGCGCATGCCCCGGGAAATGCCGGTGAGCTTGAATGAGCTCAAGCCCGACCCAAGGCATGCGGGACGCTCCCCCGAACAAATACTGGAATCCGAAGCCCAGCGCATCCTGTCAGCCATTCCCTCAAACAGCACGTGCTATGCCTTGGACGAGCGCGGCGCCCTGTGGTCGACCCTGGATTTGGCTGCCACGCTGGAGAGAGGGTTGGCTGAAGCGGAAGATCTGTGCTTTATCATCGGAAGCGCCGACGGACTGCACGACAGCATCAAGCGGCGCGCCAAAACGCTGGTGTCGCTATCCCGCATGACGCTGCCGCACGGCCTGGTTCGTGTCCTGCTGGCAGAGCAGCTCTATCGCGCAAGCTCCGTCATCAAAGGACACCCCTACCATCGGGAGTAGCAGCAGACCATGATTTACCTTGCTTCAAACAGCCCGCGCCGAAGCGAGTTGCTGACCCGCATCGGGGTCTCCTACACCGTGCTGATGCCCGAAGACGGCCAGGAAGCGGTCGATGAAACCCCGCTTACGGAAGAGTCCCCTCAAGCGTACGTCATGCGGCTGGCCCAGGCAAAAGCCCTTGCCGGCTGGGAACGTCTGGAGCACACTCATTTGCCCCGTCACCCGGTGCTCGCAGCAGACACGACGGTGGCCCTGGGGGGGCAGATCATGGGAAAGCCAGCCGATGCCAGGGAAGCCAGACAGATGCTTCGTCTGTTGTCAGGCTCCCGGCATGAGGTTCTTACGGCTGTGGCCATGACAAGCCCTCCCCTACTCGAATGCCGCGTGTCGCTGACCAGTGTCTGGTTTCGCCCCTTGTCCGAACAGGACCTGGACGCGTTTATCGGCACCGGAGAATATCGGGACAAGGCGGGAGGTTACGGAATCCAGGGACATGCCGCCCGGTTCATCAGCAGAATTGACGGAAGCCCGAGCGGCGTCATGGGGTTGCCCCTGTTCGAAACGGATCAGCTGCTGACGCTGTTTGAAAGAGGTGTTCAGTGAACAATCAGATTCTGGTCAACATCACGCCCCAGGAAACCCGGGTGGCCATCATGGAACTGGGGGTCCCTCAGGAAATTCATGTGGAACGGACCTCCGCCCGAGGTCTGGTGGGCAACGTCTACTGGGGCCGGGTGGCACGGATCCTTCCGGGAATGCAATCCGCCTTTGTGGATTTGGGCCTGGAACGGGCAGCGTTCCTGCACGTGGCCGACATTTGGGCCCCCCGTCATTCTGAAGAGCCGACGCGCCCGATCGAGCAGATCCTCTCTGAAGGGCAATCCGTTATGGTTCAGGTCATCAAGGACCCGATCGGAACGAAAGGGGCGCGTCTTTCCACCCAAATCGGAATCGCCGGCCGATATCTTGTCTATCTGCCACAGGAAAGCCATATCGGGGTATCCCAACGCATCGAAAGCGAGGAGGAACGCAACCAGCTGCGTGAACGGTTTCAGGGTTTGATGCCGGCCGACATCCGGGGCGGGTTCATCGTTCGCACCGTTGCCGAATCCACGTCCGACAGGGAGCTGCTGAAGGACCTCGAATATCTCACGCAGCTGTGGGCCGATGTTCTCGGGGCCAGCAAGCAGGCCTCCTCCCCCACCTTGCTGTACCAGGACTTGAGCCTCTCACAACGGGTCATCCGAGACTTCGTGATGGAAGACACCGATCGTGTTCTCGTGGATTCCCGCGAAAATTTCCACAAGCTCGTGGATTTCGCATCTCATTATTGTCCCCAGGCGCTCCCGGTCCTCGAACATTACAGCGGCGCCCGCCCCCTTTTCGACCTGTTCGGGGTGGAAGAGGAAATTGAAAAGGCGCTGGCCCGACGCGTGGACCTGAAGTCTGGAGGATATCTCATCATTGACCAGACCGAAGCGATGACCACCATCGACGTCAACACCGGCGGCTTCGTGGGAGTCCGGAATTTCGATGACACGGTGTTCAAAACAAACCTCGAGGCTGCCCAGGCCATCGCGAGACAATTGCGACTGCGCAACCTTGGCGGCATCATCATTGCCGATTTCATCGACATGGACAGCGAAGAGCACCGTGAAGCCGTCCTTGCGGAATTCCGCAAAGCGCTGGCCCGCGACAGGACCCGCGTGACCGTCAACGGCTTCACCACGCTCGGCCTGATCGAAGTCACCCGCAAGCGCACCCGCGAAAGTCTCGCTCATGTACTGTGCGAACCTTGTCCTTGCTGCAAGGGAAGCGCTCAGCTCAAAACCCCCCAGACCGTCTGTTACGAGATCCTGCGGGAGATCGTCCGTGCGGCGCGCCAGTTCGAGGCCAAGGAATATCGGGTCATTGCCCACCAGCGTGTCATCGACCTGTTTCTGGATGAGGAATCCCAGGGGCTTGCCGGTGTCAGCGACTTCATCGGGAAACCCATCAGCCTTCAGGTGGATGCCGGCCCGAACCAGGAACAGTATGACGTCATCCTGATGTGACTCACATCAGGCGCTGCACCAACATTTCCAGGCCGCCCACAAGTATGGTCAGCGTCAGCTGGAAAATCACCATCAGAACCACGGGCGTCAAATCAACGGTCCCCAGCGTGGGGATGAACCTTCGCAAGGGGCTCAGGAAGGGCCGGGTCAGGGCATCCGCGACCGGCATGACCGGGCTGTAGGGATTGACCCAGCTCAAAACCGCCAGGACAAATACGGCACCCATCAGGATATACAGGCCGTGTCTCAGGATGGATACCACTCCCATCGCAAAAATCCAGGGGATAAAATGCGGGAGCTCGGTAAACCGCACCATTCCGAAAAGCGTGAGATTGAAAACGAGCAGCACGCATTCCAGGATCCATGCCCACAATAGCGGAGCATAGTCGCCGCCACGCCGTCCCGGCAGTACGCGCCGAAGCCTCTTGACGGCAAATTCGCTCAGGGACACAGCGAAATCATTCACCGGATTCCGGTAACCGGCTCCAGCCATCTGGATAAAAAATCGCAGCAAAGCCGCAAAGGAAAAAAGGCCAAAAAGCATCTCCAGCAGAGATTCCAAGGTGCCAGTCAACAGTATTCTCCTTCAGTCACGGTCCAGTTGCTCCCCCAGATCGCGGGCTCGCCGGGTGGCGGCCTGTATCGCCTGGGCTACGGTCGATTCCATCTGCTCCTGCTCAAACACGGCGATTGCCGCCTCCGTGGTTCCGCCCGGCGAAGTCACCTTGCGCCGCAGCGACTCAGGTCCTTCGGTCGCGGATTTCGCAAGCTGCGCAGCCCCCAAAACGGTATCCTGGACAAGCTGGCTGGCGGTAGCCTCGCTCAAACCAAGTGACCGGGCCGCCTTGATCATCGCTTCCATGAGATAGTACACGTAGGCAGGTCCGCTGCCGGACACGGCCGTCACGGCGTCAAGATCGCTTTCCTTTTCGACCCACACCACCGACCCCACGGCACGCAGCAAGGATTGGGCATGCAGCCGGTCCTCCTTCGACACCCCGGCCATGGCATAAAGCCCTGCCGTTCCCTGACGGACCAGCGCCGGCGTGTTGGGCATGGCGCGCACAACGTTGACGTGGCCGTGAAGCCAGCGCGACAACGAATCGGTGCGGATGCCGGCCGCAACGCTGATCACTCTCACATCCGATCCAAGACGGGGCAGCGAGGCCAGTACTGCGCGCAGGCTTTGGGGTTTAACGGCGAGCACCAGGGTCCCTGCGCCCTCTAGGGCTGGCAACGCCTCCGAATAAGTTTCGATGCCCCAGTCCGCGCGCAGTCGCGCCGCAGCATCCGGCTGGATTTCCACAACGCGGATGTCCGAAGGCGCCTGTCCGTGGGCGATCAGGCCTCCGATCAGCGCCGAAGCCATGTTGCCTCCCCCAATGAACACGATGCTCATGTTTTTCGCCGCCTCTCTCCGAATAAGGCCGTACCGACCCGAACTATTGTAGAACCTTCCATCACTGCCGCGGCGAAGTCATCAGACATGCCCATCGACAGCGTGTCCAGCTCGAACCCCTCCCGCCGGAGCGATTCGAACAAGCTCCGCAGCGCGGCAAACCGGCGCCTCTGCAAGGTCACATCCGCAGTCTGCTCAGGGAGCGTCATCAGCCCTCGCAATTTCAGGCCGGGCAACATCCCGACAACCCGTGCCAGTGCTGTCGCATCCTCTGCCGTCACGCCGGCCTTGCCGATCTCCCCGCTCAAATTCACTTGCAGGCACACATTGAGCGGAGGGAGCTTCGCGACAATCCGGGCATCGGACAAGCGTTCGGCAATTTTCACCCGATCCAGTCCATGCACCCAGTCGAAATGCAGCGCCACCGGCGTTGTCTTATTGCTCTGTAGAGGGCCGATGAAATGCCACTCCAGAGACAGATCGCGCAGGGCCTCCTGCTTTTCCAGGGCTTCCTGCACATAGCTTTCGCCGAAGGCGCGCTGGCCTGCGGCAAAAGCTTCCCTGATCTTTTCGGAGGGCTGGCCCTTGCTGACCGCAACGATGCACACGGGACGCCCCCGGGCAAGCTCCGAAACCCGGCTTTCAACCTGCCGCAGATTTTGGGCTAAGGTCATGAATTGAGGCCAAATGGTTTATCATACCGGACTCGAACCCACTTTTAGGTGCTTCATGGCCGGACTTACGCCCGAAACCCCCTGGCCTACAGAAATCACGCTGCATCAAGCCTCGCGTCGGCTGGATGTCGTGTTCAATGACGGCCAGGAATACCAGTTTCCCATCGAATACCTGCGGGTCTTCTCCCCTTCGGCTGAAGTCAGGGGTCATGGCCCAGGACAGGAAACGTTACAGACCGGAAAACGTCTGGTCGGCATCACTGAAATCATTCCCGTTGGAAATTACGCCGTCCAGATCCGGTTTTCGGACGGCCATGATACAGGCATCTATTCCTGGGACTATCTCAGGGAACTGGGTGAAAACCAGGAAGAATACTGGGCGGGCTACCTCAACCGCATGGAAGCGGCCGGCGCCAGCCGGGACACCCATTGACGCCTATGAGCAAAACCCATTTCGGCTTTACGGAAGTCGAGGAGTCTGAAAAGGCCAGAAAAGTCGCCGAAGTTTTCGATTCGGTTGCATCCCGCTATGACCTGATGAACGATCTGATGTCCATGGGGATGCATCGTGCCTGGAAATTTTTCACCTTGAATGTGGCAGGGGTCCGGACAGGCCATCGCGTTCTCGACCTGGCTTCAGGAAGCGGCGATCTCGCCCGCGGCTTTGCACGCCGCGTAGGCCCCGGAGGCCAGGTGGTGATGACGGACATCAACGGTCCGATGCTGGCCCGGGGTCGCGACAAGCTTCTGGACGCCGGCCAAGTCCTCCCCACGGTGCAGTGCGACGCGGAAAAACTTCCATTCCCAGATGACCATTTCGATTGCGTGAGCGTCGCTTTCGGACTCCGGAACATGACCCACAAGGAACGCGCCCTGGCAGAAATGCGCCGTGTCCTCAAGCCCGGAGGATGTGCACTGATCCTCGAGTTCTCGAAGGTGTGGGAGCCGCTTCAGCCCCTCTATGACACTTATTCCTTCAAGGTGATTCCGAAAATCGGTCGCTGGGTCGCCAAGGATGAAGCCAGCTACCAATACCTTGCCGAATCCATCCGCATGCACCCGGACCAGCAGACCCTAAAGACGCTGATGACCGGGGCAGGTTTCGACTCGGTGGACTGGTTCAATCTGTCAGCGGGAGTGGTGGCTCTGCATCGGGGCTACAAATGGTGAAAGATCTCCTGCGCCGGAAACTTTCTGAAGGATTGCGCACCCTTTTCGACACGGCCCCGTGGGCGGCAGAGCGCCTTCAGCACTTCTCCGGAAGCACCATCGTGCTGGACCTCGACGGGTGGCGCATCCCTTTCGGAATCGGTTCCCAGGGCCACCCCGAACTCTGTGAAACCGTGCCTGCGCAGGCCCAGCTCACCATCCGCATGCCCCTGGCCGCACTGCCCCTGTTCCTCACCGACGAATCCGCAGCGCTGCGCCAACTGCATTTGGAAGGGAACAGCGCCCTGGCCAATGAAGTGGGTTTCCTTGCCCGCAACTTCAGGCCCGATCTTGAGGAACTACTGAGCCGGGTGGTTGGCGACCTGCTGGCACATCGCATGGCAAAGACTGCCCGTGATGCGCGCACCTGGGCAAAAGACAGTGGCCGAAGGCTATCCGATTCTCTGGCGGAATACATCACGGAAGAGGGACGGCTCGTGGCGAGCCGCGCGAGCTTGCAGCGTTTCGCCGTAGACGTGTCGGAGCTCGACCAGGCCGTGCGCCGTCTCGAGCTGCGCATCGCGGGAAGGGCTTGATGCGCGTTCTGCGGCTCCTCAAAATCCTGTCGGTATTTGCAACGTACGGCCTGGACGAATTCGTTTTTTCGCACCCCAGCGCCACGGCCGCCCGTTCCATCACCCGCGGCCTGCTGTTCTGGCGACGCTTCGACGCCCCCAGGGGGGTCCGCCTGCGCCGCGCCCTGGAAACGCTTGGTCCGATTTTCGTCAAATTCGGACAAGCCCTTTCCACACGGCGCGACCTGATCCCCCTGGACATCGCAGACGAACTGGCGCGCCTTCAGGACCAGGTCCCCCCCTTCCCCGGCGAGCAGGCCGAAGCCATGCTGGAATCCATCTATGGAAAGCCGCTGGCGCAAGTCTTTGCTGAATTCGACACGACGCCGATAGCCAGCGCATCCGTTGCCCAGGTTCATTTCGCCGTCTTGAAAAACGGCCGGGAAGCCGCCGTCAAAATCCTGCGCCCAAATGTGGAACGGGCCATCTCGCGGGACGTGGCGCTCCTGTACACCTTGGCCCGTCTGCTCGACCGCTGGTTTTCGGAAGCCCGCCGGTTGCGCCCGGTGGAAGTGGTGGCCGAGTTCGAAAAGCATCTCCATGACGAGCTCGACCTGATGGTTGAGGCGTCCAATGCAAGCCAACTGCGCAGAAACTTTTCCGATGGCCGCCTCCTCATCATTCCAGAAGTGTTCTGGGACTACTGCGACACGCGCGTGATGGTCATGGAACGGATGAAGGGAACGCCCATCAGCCAGGTGGACGTCCTTCGAAACAAGGGAGTGGACATTCCGAAACTTGCCCGTGACGGCGTTGAAATATTCTTCACCCAGGTCTTCCGTGATGGATTCTTTCATGCCGACATGCATCCCGGAAACATTCAAGTGGCCGATGATGGACGGTATGTGGGCCTCGATTTCGGGATCATCGGGACACTCAATGCCCGTGACAAAAATTACCTGGCCCAGAATTTCCTTGCCTTCTTCCGCCGCGACTACCACCGGGTCGCCGTTGCGCACATCGAAGCCGGCTGGATTCCGTCCGATACGCGCGCGGACGAATTTGAATCGGCCATCCGGGCCGTTTGTGAACCCATTTTCGACAAACCGCTCCGGGAAATCTCCTTTGGCAAAGTGCTGCTCCGGCTGTTCCAGGTATCGCGGCGATTCAACATGGAAATCCAGCCGCAACTGGTGATGCTGCAAAAAACCCTGCTCAACGTGGAAGGGCTGGGGCGCGACCTGGATCCGGATCTCGATCTGTGGAAAACCGCCAAGCCATTTCTGGAACGCTGGATGAGTGAACAAGTGGGATGGCGCGGCCTTGTTCGCGCCATTCGCCAGGAGGGGGGGCAGTGGGTCAATCTGGCTCCGGAAATACCCCGGCTTGTCCACCGCGCCTTGGCGGAGTGGCCTGAGCGCAGCGCCCTGGACCTGGAAATGCAGGCCTTGAGGACGCAGCAACGCAGCCTGCAGCGCTGGCTGACCGGCATTCTGGTGCTGCTGGGGCTGCTGGTCGGCATGGCCCTGGCAGTGATGTTCCTTTTTTTCCAGGGCGGCTACTAGCGCCTGTCTTCAGTGGGAAGCCGCCCCACCCAGGTAGGCTGCCTGCACTTTCGGATCGCTTCGCAGCTGGGCTGCCGGTCCATGGACGGCGATACGGCCGTTTTCCAGCACGTACCCATAGTCCGCCACCCCGAGCGCTGCCGCAGCAAATTGTTCGACCAGCAGCATGGTGATGCCCTGCGCTTTCAGCCTGCCAATGATATGAAACACCTCTTCCACGAGAATCGGGGCAAGGCCCATGGAAGGCTCGTCGAGCAGCAGCACTTCGGGATTGAGCATGAGAGCCCTCGCCATGGCCAGCATTTGCTGTTCGCCTCCGGAAAGCGTGCCGGCCAGCTGGTTCTGGCGTTCCCGCAGGCGCGGGAAAAGGTCGAGCGCACGCCCGAGATCGCCCTGAAGATCCCCGCGGGGCCGCTTTCCGCCCAGCGTAAGCCGGGTGAAAGCCCCCAACATCAAGTTGTCACGTACCGATTGGGTCGGAAACACGCGTCGTCCCTCGGGGCTGTGAGCCAATCCTATTTTCGCGATGCGGTGGGCAGGAAGGCCGGTAATATCCCTTCCCCGCAGGACAATGCGTCCACCGGAAGGCCTGAGCATGCCGCTGACTGCGCGCATGGTCGTGGTCTTGCCGGCACCGTTGGAACCGATGAGCGTCACGACCTGCCCCTGGGGGACATTCAGTGAAATACCGTGCAGCACCTGGACTTGCCCGTAAGCCGCCTTGAGATCGTGAATTTCCAGCATGTCTGTTCCTCGGTCAGGCGGCGGACTGTCCGCCCAAGTAAGCCTCGATCACTTTGGGATCGGATTGGACCGCGGCGGGTTTTCCTTCCGCGATTTTCTGTCCGAAATCCAGTACGGAAACCACATCGGAAATGCCCATCACCACGTCCATGTGGTGTTCGATCAGGATTACGGTGATGCCATGCTCCCGGATTTTCCTGATAATTTCTATGAGGTCCTTGATTTCCGGAGAAGTCAGGCCTGCAGCAGGTTCGTCCAGAAGCAGCAATGCCGGATTGAGGCCAAGTGCCCGCCCGATTTCAAGCAAGCGCTGGCGTCCGTACGGCAAGTTGCGCGCCTCCTCGTTCAAAACCGCTTCCAGCCCGACGAAATGCAGGATGCTGACCGCCCTTGCCCGTGCCGCAGACTCTTCTCTGCGGTAGCGTGGCGTATTGAGCATCACGTCAAAAAGGGTCGATTTGTAAGTGTGATGCAACCCAACCAGAACGTTTTCAAGCGCCGTCATTTCCCCAAACAGCTGCAGGTTCTGGAAAGTCCTCGCCACCCCCTGCAGCGCAATGGAGGATGGCGTTTGCCCAGAAATTGTCGCGCCATTGAACGCCACCTTTCCTTCGGACGGCGTATAGATCCCGGTCAGCACGTTCATCATGGTGGATTTGCCTGAGCCGTTGGGGCCGATCAACCCATGTATGGTGCCGCAGGTCACGGACAGATCCACTTGGTTGAGGGCCTTGAGGCCGCCAAATTGCATCAGTATCTGGCGCGCTTCCAGAAGGGTGCCCCCCGCTTTGACCGCATGGTCGGGTGCGGCCCATGTCTGGCTATTACGGGCGGTATCGGCAATAAGGCTGCGTGCGACCCATTGGGGTCTGTAATGCCCGATGACGCTTCGGATCCAACCGACGATGCCCTCCTGCAGGTAATACACCACGAACAGGATGAGGAAGCCGAAAATGGTGATGCGCCAGTCAGTCATTTCCTGGAGCTTGTGTGCACTCCATTCGAACGCCGCGGCCCCGACAACCGGAATGACGAGGGGTTTGATGGTCCGTTTCCCCGAAACGAAATGGCGCAGCACGTACAGTGCCACGCCTGCAGCGATCGCATGAGCCAAATAGCGGAACAGCTCGATGTCGTTCAGGACGTTGGGTAGCAGCACCACGATCGCCGCGCCGAGCACGGGGCCGAGCCTGGTTTTGCGCCCCCCCATGATCAGGGCAAGCAGGAACAGAACGGTCAGCTCGAAATTGAAGGTGTTGGGCGCAATGTAGAGTTCGTTGAAAGTGAACATCCCTCCGGCCAGCCCTGCCAACCCTGCGCTGATTGCAAAAGCGAACACCTTATACCGATAGACGCTCACGCCCATGCAATCTGCCGCCACGGGACTTCCTCGCAGCGCCTCGAAGGCACGCCCCAGATGGGATTTTAAAATCCGGTTAACCAGCAGCATCGCAGCCAGAAACACGACGATCACAACGTAATAGTAGTGGCGTTCTTCCAGGACAAACTTAAACAGTTCCGGCTTCTTGATGGTGATGCCCAGGGGACCGTCCGTGAGGAAATCCATCTCGTTGATGAGGATCTGGGCTATGGTCCCGAATGCCAGCGTCACCATGGCAAGGTAGGGGCCTGTGACCCGCAGGGCCGGAAGCGCAAGCAACAGGCCGAACGCCGCGGTGATGGGAATGCTGGCGGGAATGGCCAAATAGAACGGCCAACCCAGCTTCCAGGTAAGAATTCCCGCGGCGTAGGCCCCGATCCCAAACAGCCCGGCATGGGCGAGCGAGACTTCCCCGGTATAGCCCACCACGATGTCGAGCCCGAACAGCAGCACAGCGTATATGGCGATCAACACCACTTGATGGATGTAATATTCGTTGTCAATCCACTGGGGCAATACTGCCAGCAGCGCAAACACCGCCAGCAATCCCAAAATTCGCACTGCTTTCATCAATCACACCTTTTTAATGGTGGTCTTCCCAAATAGTCCGCTCGGTTTTATGGCCAGCACGAGCAAAAGCAAGACCAACCCTGGAACGTCCTTATAGCCGGTGGAAAGGTAAAAACCGGTGGTGGTTTCCGCAATCCCGAGCAACACCCCCCCCACGATCACGCCGAGTCCGGATGTCAGTCCGCCGATGATGGCAACGGCAAACGCCTTCAGCCCCAGCACGGCCCCCATGGATGCGCCGGTCAGCGTAATGGGAGCAATCAGCACCCCCGCAAATGCGGCGGACATGGAAGAGAGGGCGTAGGAAAACATGATCACGAGGCTGGTATTGATGCCCATCAGGCCAGCGGCATCCCGGTCACTGGCCGTCGCGACCACCGCTTTCCCGTAAATGGAACGCCGGTTGAAAACTTCAACCAGCAGCATCATCAGCAATGCTCCCACCACCACCATCAACTCCATCGGCAGCACGTTGGCCCCGAGAATGTGGATCGGAGCCGTCGGCAACGGAGAAGGAAACGGCAGGTCATCCCGCCCCCATATGTTCTCGGCCACATTCCTGAAGATGATCCCGAGGGCGATGGTCGACATGATCCAGCCAAACTCTGATTTGGACTTGATGGCCGGACGCACCCCGACGAACTCCACCAGCATCCCCTGAAGCGCCCCAAAAAGCAGGACAAGCGGGATCATCAGCCAGTAGTTCATGTAAGGCCCGCCAAGCACGTCCCCGTTGAGGGACAAACCCACCATGGCTCCCAGCATCAGGGCCTCACCCTGCCCGAAGTTCAGTGTCCCGGAAGTGGCAAAGGTGGACTGGTAGCCAAAAGCGATGACGGCGTAAATCATGCCGAGTGCAATGCCGCTCATCAGCAGCTGCATCAGGATATCCATGGCAAGTCCCGATTGAAATTGAATTGGATTGTCAAAAGGCCTTCGGAGGAAAGCGTCCCGCCGGGCGGCGGGACGCTAACCGATTACTTGGTATGGAAAGGATTCTTGCGATCTTCCTCGTAAGCATAGACAACGTGGCCGTCCTTCACCTCTCCCATCACTGGAATGTTTGCAGTGATGGCTTCATGATTGTCATGAGAGTACGGTTTGTTGTAATTGGTCACGACACCTTCCACCGGCTGTTGCAGGTTTTCCAGGGCCGCCCGCACAGCCGGCCCATCGGTCGTTCCGGCCTGTTTGATGGCGGCGGCCAGCAGGTACATGGAATCGTAACCCTGGGCTGCCGACACCGGTGAGGGAATGCGGCCGTTGGCCGGATGGTAGGCTTTCACATAGGCATCGATGAACGCTTTCCGCTTCGGCGTGTTGGGTTCCTGGATGAAAGTCTGCGGCATGCGCGCGCCGTTGCTGTTGACGCCGGCATTGTCGATGAAATTGGCCATGGACAGCGTCCAGCTGCCGATCATGGGCACTTTCCAGCCCAATTTGGCCATGCCGTTGGCTATCTGGGCCAACTCAGGGCCGATGCCGTAAGTCAGGATGACCTGGGCGCCCGCTTCCTTGGCGCGCAGCAGCTGCGCCGTCATGTCGGTGTCCTTGATGTTGAATTTTTCAACAGCCACCGGCTTGATGCCCTTGGCGGCGAGCGCCTTTTCCAGGTCCTCGCGCCCCAACTGCCCGTAGTTGGTGGAGTCGGCCAGGATCGCCACTTTCTTGAACTTGCGCTTGGTTACGGCCTCTTCCACGATCATGTGCGACTGGATGGTGTCATTGGCTGACGTGCGGAAAACGTAGTTGTCCTTGTAATCAGGAGGCAAAAACTGTTTGGTGATCAGCGAACCTGTGGCCACGTTGTTGATGACGGGAATCTTGGCTTCCTCGTAAAACCTTTGTGCCGCAAGGGCCACGCCGGTATTGATGAAACCCACGTCCGCCACCACCTTTTCGCGGTTGATGAGCTCCTGGGCCACCTGGACGCCACGTTCGTTTTTGGCTTCGTCATCGCGCTCAATGAGCTGGATCTGACGGCCCAGCACCCCGCCGGCCTTGTTGATTTCTTCGGTGGCCAGGCGGACGCCGTCGCGCATCGAGAGCCCCATCGGAG
>JAKBBG010000039.1 GCA_021826025.1 Pseudomonadota bacterium
TCATTCATTATCCAGTGAGCCGGACCCATGGCTGACGAATTTCTCTCCCAGGAAGAAGTCGATTCCCTCCTCAGGGGGGTGACCGGGGAAAGCGAGGAAGCGGAGCAGCAGCCCGCGGACCAGGAAGCGGTTCGCACCTACAATTTGGGGAAGCAGGAGCGGATCGTACGCGGGCGCATGCCCACCATGGAAATCGTCAACGAACGGTTTGCCAGGCTGTTCCGCATATCGCTGTTCAACATGATGCGGCGTACGGCCGACGTATCCGTCGGCCAGCTCCGGGTCACAAAATTCAGCGAATTCATCCGCAACCTTCCGGTTCCCACGAACATCAACCTGATCCATGCCAATCCCCTGAGGGGAACGGCCCTTTTCGTTTTTGATCCGAACCTGATTTTCCTGATCGTGGACAACATGTTTGGAGGCGATGGCCGCTTTCATACGAGGGTGGAAGGGCGGGAGTTTACCCAGACCGAGCACCGGATCATCCAGAAACTGATCGCAGCCGTTTTCGAAGCGTATACCAAGTCGTGGGAAACCGTGTATCGGCTGGAATTCGAATTCGTGCGCTCGGAGATGAATCCCCAGTTTGCCAACATCGCAACCCCGAACGAAGTCGTGATACTGACCACCTTCGATATCGAATTCAGCGGGCTGGGGGGATCGTTTCACGTATGCATGCCCTATTCCATGATCGAACCCATCCGCGAGCTGCTCTACAGCACGATGCAGGGTGATCATCTGGCCGTGGACAAGCGCTGGCTGCAGCTGCTGTCGCGTCAAATCCAGTCTGCGGAAGTGGAGCTGGTGGCCGAACTGGGCACGATGGAACTGAAGGTGGAACAGCTCTTGAAGCTCAAGGCAGGCGACGTGGTCCCCTTGAACATGGGAGACAACGTGGTGGCCACGGTGGACCGGGTACCTGTCATGGAATGCAGGTATGGCATTTTCAACAATCAGTACGCCCTTAAGGTGGAGAAAATGATTTCCACTTCCGGTGCGTCCTAGAACCAGGGAGAACGATCATGCCCAGCGAAGCAGGCGAAATCAGCGCAGACGACTGGAGCGCGGCGCTGGCCGAGCAGTCGGCGGCGGAGAGCAACGGCTCTTCGGCGGTGGCTGCAGGAACGGCCATCCCCACCCAGCCGCACGTGTTCGAGAAGTTCGGCTCCGGGGCGGGGGTGATGGGTCACAACGACCTGGAATTGATCATGGACATTCCTGTCCAGCTCACGGTCGAACTGGGCCGCACCAAAATGCCCATCAAGAACCTGCTGCAACTTGCCCAGGGTTCCGTAGTGGAATTGTCCGGCCTGGCCGGGGAACCGCTTGATGTGCTGATCAACGGGTTCCTTATTGCCCAGGGTGAGGTGGTGGTGGTGAATGACAAGTTCGGCATCAGGCTGACGGACATCATCACGCCGTCCGAACGCATGCGCCGGCTGAGCCGGGGGGCCTGATGGCGCAGTGGATTGTCCTGGCGCTCCTGGCCGCGGGATCGGCAACGGCTGCCGAATCCGCGAGGCCGGCATACGAGCCGCCGTCTGTGATGTCGATCGGCAGCGTGTTTCAGGTCGTGCTGAGCCTGCTGCTGGTGTTGGGCGTGGTCGCGCTGGTCGCATGGCTTTTGAAACGGGTGCAGTTGCCCCAGCAGGGTGCCGGACGCCAGCTCAAGGTGGTCAGCAGCATCGCCGTGGGGCAACGGGAACGCGTGGTGGTCGTGGAAGTTCGGGATACGTGGCTGGTGCTGGGCGTCGCGGCAGGCCAGGTTCGCACCCTCCATACGCTGCCGAAAGAAGGAGGGTCGCCGGGCCATGCGGGCTGACCGATGGGCGTCGGCAGCGCTTTGCGCGCTGCTGTGTCTTGTCCTGCCTGAAACCTGGGCCGCGGTGCCGGGACTCGCTGGCATAACCAGCACGCCGGCTGCCGGTGGCGGGCAAACCTATTCGATCAGCCTGCAGACGCTGCTGTTCCTCACGTCGCTGTCGTTCCTCCCGGCCCTCCTTTTGCTGATGACCGGGTTCACCCGGATCATCATCGTCCTGTCGCTGCTGCGTTCCGCCCTGGGGACCCAATCGTCGCCGCCAAACCAGGTTCTGATCGGGCTTGCCCTGTTTCTCACATTTTTTGTGATGTCGCCGGTGTTCGACAAGGTCTACGTGGATGCCTGGCAGCCCTACAGCGACAACAAGATTTCTTTCGAACAGGCCGTGGACCGGGGCAGCGCTCCGCTCCGGGCGTTCATGCTGCGCCAAACCCGTCAGGAAGACCTGGCCCTGTTCGTGCGAATTTCCAACACGGGTCCGTTGCAGGGTCCGGACCAGGTTCCCCTGAAAATCCTGGTGCCGGCCTATGTCACGAGCGAACTCAAAACGGCATTCCAGATCGGTTTCGTCATTTTCATTCCATTCCTGATCATCGACATGGTCGTTGCCAGCGTGCTCATGTCCATGGGGATGATGATGGTGTCTCCTGCGACGATTTCGCTGCCGTTCAAGCTGATGCTTTTTGTTTTGGCAGACGGCTGGAATCTGCTGATCGGCTCGCTGGTTCAAAGTTTTTATACCTGAGGAAGGCCGCCATGAGTCCGGAAAGCATCATGACTTTGGGAAGACAGGCGCTGGAGCTCAGCGTGATGGTGAGCGCCCCGCTTCTGCTCACGGCATTGGGAGTCGGCCTGCTGATCAGCATTTTCCAGGCAGCGACCCAGATCAACGAAATGACCTTGTCCTTCATTCCGAAATTGGTGGCCATGGTCCTGGTGCTGGTGGTTTCCGGTCCGTGGATGATCGGCTTGATGGTGGATTACATCCGCCGGCTCTTCAGCGGCATTCCGGGCATGGTGGGATGACATGCTGAGCGTGACCAGCGCGCAATGGTCCGCTTGGATTGCCGCCTTCGTGTTTCCGCTGACCCGCATTCTGGCTGCGGTGGCCAGCACGCCCATTCTGGGTGACCGCGAAGTCCCCCTTCAGGCCAGGATCGGGCTGGCGCTGCTGCTGACGGTGCTCGTTGCGCCTTCCGTGCAAATCGGTTCGGATCTGGATCCCGCCTCTGCCCAGGGGATCCTGGTGCTTCTCGAACAGATCCTGATCGGTGCCGTCATGGGGTTTTCGATCCGGGTGGTGTTCGCTGCAGTGGAAATGACGGGCGAAGTGACGGGGCTTCAAATGGGCCTGGGTTTTGCGAGTTTCTATTCGCCCCAGAACGCCTCCTTTCAACCTGTCCTGTCGCAGTTTCTCGGCACGCTCATGACACTCCTGTTTCTTTCCATGAATGGCCACCTGTACGTGCTTTCGGCATTGGCCGACAGTTTCACGAACCTTCCCGTCAGTCCCGTTCCACCGTCGGCCTCCGGGTTGCACACGCTGGTGTCCTGGTCCGGCAGCCTGTTCCTCGATGCGCTGCAAATGGCCCTGCCGCTGCTGGCTTCCCTGATGATGGCCAATGTGGCGCTGGGTGTCCTGACGCGAAGTGCGCCCCAGCTCAATCTTTTTGCAGTGGGTTTCCCGATCACCCTGGGGGCGGGTTTTGTGGTGTTGACGCTTTCCATGCCGTATTTCAGGCCGCTCATCGAACAGTTCACCATTGCCGGCCTGAATGCCCTGCAGCATATTCTGGGTCAGTTCGCATCCCGCTGATGTGCAGCGAGCAGGCCGCCGAGCTGTTTCTGGAAGGTATTCGGATGCTCGATGCCGGCGACGGGCGGAGCGCCGAAAGCCTGTTCCGGGAAGCCGTCGCCCTGCAGCCCGGCTTTGCGGAAGCGCATGCCAACCTGGCGCTGGTTCTGGAAAGACGGGGGGAGCAGGACCCGGCGGAAGCGAGCTACCGGAAATCGCTTCAATGCGAATCGGGAAACGCGCAAACGCAAGTCAATTATGGCGCCTTCCTGTTCAGGCAGAAACGGTTTCGGGAAGCGGAGGCCGCCTATCGGCAAGCCATCAAGCGGGCGCCGGCCATGGCGTCGGCCTGGACCAACCTGGGCGTTTTGCTCGCCTGCCTCAAGCGGGAGGGAGAGGCGGAGGCGTACTATCGGCATGTCCTGCGCCGTTTTCCCGATGAGAGGAACGCCCGGTTCAACCTGAGCTACCTGCTGCTGCGCCAGGGACGTTTTGACGAAGGATGGCAATGCCTGGAAGCGAGGACCTGGCCTGTCGCCCTGGAGCGGGAGTTGGGGTCGCTTCGCTGGAACGGTCAACCGATCGCAGGGAAATCGGTGATCATCGGGTCGGAAGCCGGATACGGCGACGTGATCCACCTGTGCCGCTACGCGGCGACGCTCAAGGAAATGGGGGCGTCGCGCGTGGTGCTGGCTGCCCACCCTTCCCTGAAAAGACTGCTCCGGTCGGTTCCGGGCCTGGACGATGTCGTGGCGATGGGCGAGGATGCGCCCCCGGCCGCGGTGGACTATTGGGTTCCCCTTTTCAGTCTCCCCTATCACTGCAAGACTCGCGCCGAGTCGATTCCGGCACGGCTGCCCTATCTTCAGGCGGCCGAGAAAGACCGGGTTCGCTGGCTGCGGAGGCTTCCGTCGGATTGCCTGAAGGTGGGGGTGGCATGGCACGGCAGCCCTTCCCATGAAAACGATGCAGACCGCTCTTTGCCTGGCCCCGAGCTGCTTCACCCGCTCCGGAGTATTGCCGGAGTGCAGCTGGTCAGCCTGCAGGCCGGGGAATCGGCGGCTGGCGACGGCGTCGAGACGGGGCTGCCAATGCTGGACTTCGGCCCGGAGCTCGGGGATTTTTCTGACACGGCCGCGCTCGTGTCCTGTCTTGACCTTGTGGTCAGTGTCGATACGGCCGTGGCTCACCTGGCGGGGGCGCTTGGGACGCGATGCTGGGTACTTCTTCCGGATTACAGGACCGACTGGCGATGGCTTGCGCACGGGGATACCTCGCCCTGGTATCCCGGAATCATGCGGCTTTTCCGGCAGCCGGCGCCGGGGGACTGGCTGTCCGTACTGGATGCCCTTGCCGCAGCCCTGACCGAATACAGGAACCGCTGCTACACGTAATTGAAGAGGGAAAGCCCCGAGACGATCTTGAAGGATTGCATGGCGGCCTGCAGCCCGATTTGCTGCTGGGTCATTTGGGTGATGGCCTGGGTGTAGTCCAGATCCTGCAGCTGCGAAAGCGAGGTCTGGTATTGCAGGTTCAGGGTGCTCGACATGGACTGCAACGAGGTGACCTGGTTCATGTTGGATCCGATTCGGGCACGGACCGTCAGCACGCTGTTGAGCGCCTGGTTCAGGTTTCCCATGGATTGCTGGAGCTGCTGCGTATAGTTGGCCGAGGCCGCAGCGTTTCCGGGCGGGATGGGGGCGTTGAGCGTGTTGATCAGGTTCTGGATGGTCTGGAACACGGAAACATTCGTGCTTGGAGCCACGGTAAACGAGTCGCCGTTTGCCGGTGTGCCCTGGATGCTGAATTCGATGCCGTTGAAACTGATGGATTGACCGCTGGTATAAGACTGATTGGCCGGAAGCGCCGCAGGTTGCGTTGCGGTGGGAAGCGGATTTCCGGAAGCGTCCTTTCCCGTGATCGAGTAGGTGGTGACACCGCCCGTGACCGTAAAGGTGACGGTGTAGCTGTTGCCCTGCTGCAATGCAGTGGGCGGAGGAGTCGTCAGGTTTCCCTGGCTGATGACGCCGGAGCCCGCATTGGAAGAGGAGGCGCCGGTTACGAAATATCCGTTTCCGTCCTTGTTTTCCATGAACAGCTCTGCACCGTTGGCGTTGGTCACCATGTTCAGGTTGCTTGCCACCTGGATCAGGCGCTGACCGGTGTCGCCCTGATACTGGACCCCTGACGCCGTGAGCGCAAACGGCTTGACGTTCCCCTGGGATCCGGAAAAAAGATAGTTGCCATTGGCGTCTGTGCTGTTGGCCAACCCGATCAGCTGGGTGAGCTGGCCTTGCAGGTTGGTGGCCAGGGTTTGCCGGTCCGAGTTGTTGAGGGTTGCATTGCCGGCGCTGACGGCCGTGGTCTGGATGTTCTGGATCAGCGTGGTCACGCTTTGCAGGGTCCCTTCCGACAACGACAGGTTGGCATTGGCCGCGTTGAGGTTGGACGTGTACTGCGTGTTCATGCCGATGGTTTGGCTCAGACCGACGATCTGGGCAGCCGCGGCAGGGTCGTCCGCCGGAGTCATGACGCGCTTGCCGGATGAAACCTGCAGCTGGGTATGCAGCAGTTGAGCCTGCTGCTGGTCCATGGACTGGACGTTGGAATCGAAGATGGTGTTGGTGCTGATTCGGATCATGGCCGTTTTCAGTTGAGCAGATTGAGGACGGTGGAGAACATGGTGTTGGCCGTCTGAATGGCCTTGCCAGCCGCCTGGTAGGCCTGCTGGTACTGGATCAGGTTGGCTGCCTCTTCGTCCAGGTTGACGCCGGAAATGGATTGCTGGGTTTGCTGGGTCTGGTTCACCAGATTGGTTTGCGCCTGGCTCGTGACCTGCAGCTGATTGGTCTGGGCACCGATCTGCCCCACCAGCTGGGCGTACGCGCCGGCATAGGTCACCGTACCGTTGTCGAGGGTGTTCTGGGATTGAAGTCCCGCGAGCAGCAAGGCGTTGTTGCCGTCCGCGGTGGCGTTGGTGTTGGCGCCGACCGTGAACGCGTCATTCGTGTTGGGCGTTCCGCTGATGTTCGTGGTCCAGCCGTTGTAGGAAATGCTGGCGCCCGGCGTGTAGGCCACGTTGAGGGGCGAGCCCAGCTGAAACGTGTCTCCGGTATTGGGCGTGCCCGTTATGCTGAAAGTGACCCCATCCGCAGTGGTGATCGGAAAATTTGAGGTGGTATAGGTCTGGGTGGTGCCGGGCGAGGGCGATTCGGTCAGGGTGAAGTTGTTGCTGCCGGTGTAAGTGAGCGTGTAGCCGCTTCCGGCCGTTCCCTTCCCATTCGGGATGGTGGCTGTCACAGCCCCGGTTCCCGTATTGCTGCTTCCTGCCGTCGCTGAAACGGTACCGGTCACGCTGTAATGGGTCGGATCGGTAAAAGTCAGCGAGACCGTCTGCTGCAAGTTGGGGTCTGGCGGCGGGGGCGTATTGACCGTCGGGGCCGCGATGGAGCCGGTCCCGATGTTGTTGAGGGAAGCTGAGGCACGGACGGGGACAGCCGCGGCAATTTGCGAAGGATCGGTGAGCGCGACGCTGATGTTCTGGGCGCCATTGACCGTCGGCCTGATCAGAAAATTGTCTCCCGTTTTCGGGGTGCCGGCAATCTGGATCGACAAGCCGTCCGCGCTGATGGTGGTCGGAGGCGTTGCGGCTGGCGCCACGGTCGTGACCTTGTTGTCGGACAGGCGGGTCAGGACGTAATTGGTGCCGTTGTAGGAAAGGGAGTAATCGCTTCCCGTCAGCGCAGACACGTTGGTAATGGAGGCCGTCACCGTTGCCGAGCCGGTATTGGCGGAACTGGGGCTGACGACCGGGGTCGCAACGTTGAAAAACGCCTTGCCCAGGTTGCCGTTGAGGTCCTGTCCCAGGCTTTGCTGCGCGTTGAACGTGGAAGCAAGCCCGATCGCGATTTGCCCCAGGGCGTTCTGGCTATTGGTGAGCGTCTGGTCGCGAAAGGCCAGCAATCCGCCCAGGTTCCCGCCTTGAAGGCTGCCAGGGGGCATGCGGACCGTGGCGCCGTTTGTCACATAGGCCACATCCTGTTTGGTCGGGTCTGTGGTGGAAGGGACCGTCTGAAGGGTGAAAGCCTGATTTCCGACCACCAGGGACTGGCCATTTCCGATGTACACGTTGTAGCTGCCATCGCTTTGCTTGATGACCGTGGCTTTGACTTCCTGGTTCAACTGGGAGACCAGGTAATCGCGCTGGTCCAGCAGGTCATTGGGTTGCTGGCCGCTGTTGCTGGCCGAAGCCAGGGCAATATTCTGGTTCAGCGTGGCAATCTGCTGCGCATAGCTGTTGATGTTTCCGATGCTGCTCGTGATCTGGCCATTGACGCTCGTGTTGAGGTTGGTCATGACCTGATTCAGGGATTGAAAGGTATTGGAAAGGGACTGGCCGCTGCTCAGGAGCGTTTGCCGGGCTGCTGAGGAATCGGGCGCATTGGCGACGCCATTGACCGCGCTGAAAAAGCTTTGCAGGGAGGCAGTCAGCCCCGACGTGGGGTCCCCGATCACGTTGTTGATTTGCTGGATCTGGGCATAATAGGTGTTCAGCTGGCCAGCCTGGGCCTGCTGTTGCAGCAGTTGCGTGGCAATGAAATCGTTGTACATCCGCTTGACGGTCGTGACCACGACGCCCTGGCCCAAAAACCCGGAGCCCGTGCCCACCGGCGTGTTGGCTTGCTGGACGACTTCCTGCTTGCTGTAGCCCGGCGTGGAGGCGTTGGCGATGTTGTGCTCGGTCGTGAGCAGGCCTGCCTGGGCGGCATTCAGGGCGGTGACGCCGATACTGGCGATGTCTGGCATTTTCCGGTTCCTTTTTCACCCATCCCTGTATCCGATATCGGATGGTCAGGGAGATTCTTTAGTCGGTACCCCGTGGGGGCTCAATTGCTTGACCATGAGATCGGCCAAACCCATGCCACGCGCCGCCAGGTTTTGCGAAAGCTGCTGGTCCAGCAGCGCCGTGAACATGCGGGTCTGGTCGCTGTCCAGGATGCCGTTCTGGGGTATGGCATCGCGCATGGACTTCAGCATCATGTTGGTGAAAACCGCTTCGAATTGCTGGGCCGCCTGTTTCAAGGCCTGGGCCGGAGACTGGCGCGCCTTCAGGCGCAGGTTGTCCAGACCTTGGGCGTCAATGGCAAGGCGGGCGCTCGCATCCGCAGAAATTTTCATCAGATGACCTCCAGGTCGGCGTGCAGGGCGCCCGCGGACTTCATGGATTGAAGGATGGACAGCAGGTCCTGGGGGGTGGCGCCGATGCCGTTGAGGGCTTTCACCACTTCGTTGAGCGAGACCCCCTTCTGCAGGGTGACCAGCCCGCCCTTGTCGGTTTTGATATCCACCGAAGCCTGGCCCGTTTGAACCGTCTGACCATCCGACAGGGGGGCGGGCTGGCTGACCTGGTTCACCGAACTGATGACCACGGTCAGGTTGCCGTGGGCCACGGCGCATTCGTCCAGGGTCACGTTCTGGTTCATGACCACCGATCCGGTACGTGCGTTGATGATGACCTTGGCTTCGGACTGCCCTGTATCCACCTGGATGTTCTGGATCCTGGATATGAATTCGATCCGCTGGCTTCCTTCCGGGGCGTGGACCTGGATCGTGCGCCCGTCCAGGGCCGATGCGATGGATTTGCCCGGGGAAATTTCCTGGTTGATCGCTTCCGCGATGCGCGAGGCTGTGGTGAAATCCGTGTCGTTCAATTCGAGGTTGACGAATTCGCCCTGTCCCACGGGCATGGCCACTGCTCTTTCCACCGTGGCCCCGCTGGGGATGCGACCCACGCTCAGGTGATTGACGACCACCTTCGATCCCTTGGCGCCGGCACCGATGCCGCCCACCAGCAGATTGCCCTGCGCCATGGCGTAAACCTGGCCATCCGCGCCCTTGAGCGGCGTCATCAGGAGAGTGCCGCCCACCAGGCTTATGGCATTTCCGATCGAAGAGACCGTGACGTCGAAAGTCTGCCCGGGCCGGGAGAACGGGGGCAGGCTGGCAGTGACCATGACGGCGGCCACGTTTTTAAGCATGGTCTGCAGAACGCTGGATGGTGGGACATTGATGCCCATCTGGGTGAGCATGTTCACGATGCTCTGGATCGTGAACGGCGTCTGCGTGGTCATGTCACCGCTGCCGTCGAGACCCACCACCAGCCCATATCCGATCAACTGGTTTTCGCGAACGCCCTGGATCGAGGAGAGGTCCTTGATGCGCTTGGCGTCGGCGGCCAGGGGAACCGCCACCAGCAAGGCCGCGAGCACAAACTTAAGCAGGGTCTTCATGACGCGTGTCATCAGAAAGGCATGGACGAGAGGAAAAACCGGCCCAACATGCTCATGACGGCAGCGCGGTCGATATTGGCATTTCCTCCCTTGTACTCGATTCGTGCATCGGCCACCTGCGTGGAAAGCACCGTGTTCCCGGTTTGCACGTAGACCGGATTCACCACGCCGGAAAGCCGGATGTATTCGTCCACCTGGTTGATGGAAACCAGCTTTTCGCCGCTCACCATCAGGTTGCCGTTAGGCAGCACCTGGATGACGGTGGCCGTGATGGAGCCCGTCAGGAAGTTGCTGCCCGAACTGTCGCCGGTGTTGGCAAGCTTGTTGGCAGCCGATGCCGTGGCGTTGGGGCCGTCCAGAATGTGCCTTCCGGAAGCGGGAACGGTCACGCTGGGAAAGTTGGAACTGACGGAAGAGGCGTGGTTGGCATCGTTCCCGTTTTTCTCCGTCGCGGAACTGTTTTCCACGATGGAAATCGTGATGGTGTCTCCCACATTGCGGGCACGAACATCCTCGAACAGGGGATGCTGGTTGACGCCCGTCTGGAAAATCGCGCCATTGGCGGGCGGCGTGCTGACCAGCCGGTCGGTGGGGCGGGCGCTCAAAGGCTGGTCGATGTGCGTGGAAGGCGGCGTGCCGCAACCTTCCACGGCCAGGACGGAAAGCCCGATCACCATGTTGCGCAGAAAGACCCCCATGCGGGATTACCTCATTTGGGAAAGCGTCTGCAGCATCTGGTCCGACGTCTGGACTGCCCGCGAATTGATTTCGTAGGCGCGCTGGGTTTCGATCATGTTGACGAGTTCTTCCACCACGCTCACGTTCGAAGTTTCCACATAGCCCTGATTCAGGATCCCGGTGCCGTTGAGGCCTGGGGTATTCAGGTTGGGTGGTCCGGACGACTGGGTCTGGGCATAGAGGTTTTCGCCCAGGCTTTGCAGGTTGGTGGGATTGATGAACGTGGCGAGCTGGATGCTGCCCACCTGAAGCGGCGTGACCACTCCGGCCTGCGTGGCCGATACCGTGCCGTCACGTCCGATCGTGATGCTGGTGGAATTCAGGGGGACCGTGATGATGGGCTGGATCTGGTACCCGCCGGAAGTGACCAGGTTCCCCTGATTGTCCGTCTGGAAGGAGCCGTCGCGGGTGTATGCCGTCGTGCCGTCCGGCATCAGCACCTGGAAGAAGCCGGCCCCATTGATGGCCAGGTCCAGGGGGTTGCCTGTTTGCTGCAAGTTCCCCTGGGTCATGATGCGTTCCACTGCCATGGGACGGACCCCGGTCCCCAGCTGGAAACCGGAAGGGTACATGGTCTGCTGGGAGGATTGGGCGCCCGGCTGGTAGATGTTCTGATACAGCAGATCCTGGAATACGGCGCGCGACTTCTTGAAGCCGTTGGTGCCGACGTTGGCCAGGTTGTTCGAAATGACGTCCATTTGGGTCTGTTGCGCTTCCAACCCGGTTTTTGCAATCCACAAGGATCGTTGCATGGCGTGTGGTTCCTCGTCTTAAAGGGCGGGCAAATTGTCCTGGCGCTATCCGGTGATGCTGAGCAGCTGGCTGGCCTGCTGCGCATCGTCCGCCGCCGTTTTCAACATCTGCATCTGCATCTGAAATTGCTGTGCGATCGAAATCATGTCCACCATGGCTCCGATGGCGCTGACGTTGCTGCCTTCCAGGCTTCCGGATGTGACGGTGACGGCGGAATCCGGCGCGGCCGGCCTTCCGTTCTGGGTCCTGAACAGTCCGTCGGCGCCCCGCACCAGCTGGCTGTCCGGAGGGTTTACAAGTTTCAGGCGGCCCACGGTCGTCACCTGGTAAGGGGCGCTGGCGGAAACCCCGGTCGGCACCGTGGAAATGGTGCCGTCTGTGCCGATGGTGATTTCGGAGTCGTCCGGAATGGCGATCTGGCCGGGCGGGCCGGGCTGGCCCGTGTCATCGATGACGGGATAACCGGTATTGGTTTGCAGGATGCCGTTGGAGGACACCTGGAGATTGCCGTTGCGCGTGTATGCCTCGCTGCCGTCAGGCAGCATGACGGCAATCCAGCCTTTTCCGCTGATGCCCACGTCCAGGGAACGGCCTGTGCGTTGCAGCGGTGCCGGCGTGAAATTGTATCCCACTGCGGCGTTCATCACGAAAGTCCGGGTCTGTTGTCCGCCGCCGTTCAAGGGGATGGCTCGGAATGCGTTGATGGTGCTTTTGTAGCCCGTGGTGTTGACGTTGGCCAGGTTGGAAGACAACGCGTCCTGGCGCTCCAGGATATGGGAGGCGCCCGTCATGGCTGTGTAGATCAGGTGATCCATGGGGACGCCCGGCTTATCTCAGGTTGACCAGCGTCTGCTGGATCTGGTCTTCGGTCTTGATGGCCTGGGCATTGGCCTGATAGTCGCGCTGGGCGGTGATCATGTTGACCAGCTCGGTCGTGAGGTCCACTTTTGAGGATTCGGTCGCTCCAGACTGGATGACGCCGAGGTTGCCGGTGGAAGGCGCTCCCACCAGGGCCGGTCCCGAAGTGGTGGTTTCGGCCCACTGTCCATTGCCCATCTGCTGCAGGCCCTGGGGGTCGGTGAAATTCGCAAGCACGATTTGCCCCAGGTCTTTCGATTGCCCGTTGGAGTAGCGGCCCTGGATGATGCCGCTGGGGCTGGTGCTGAATCCGCTGAGCTGTCCGGACGTATAGCCGTCCTGACTGAGCTGGTTGACGCCGAAGGGGGCGCCATACTGGGAGGTGGAGGAAAAGTCCAGGGTCATTTTCTGGGATGGAGCGGCTCCGTTGCCCGGGTTAAAGGAAACCTGGATCTGTCCCGCTTTCAACGGGGCGGCCGCCGGGGGATAGACCAGGCTGCCGCTGGAATTGAACGCCAGGGTGCCGAAGGACGTGCCGGCCGAAGGCACGGTGTTGCCGTCGACCGTGAGGTAGGCGCTCCAGGCGGAAGAGGCCGTGGGGGCCGCTGTCGAGACGGCCGAAGGCACCGCGCTGTCCAGGCTGAAATAGAGCGTGGCAATGTGGCTGTTCCCCAGGCTGTCGTAGATCGTCATGGACGTGGAGTTGTTGAACGACGTGGGATCGAGCGGGTTGAACGTGGTTCCCGTGGGCGTGGTGCTGCTGGCATCCAGATTGACGCCCACCGTGGCGTTTGCCGTAGCGCTCGGGTTCAGGTTGGCCGTGGGGATGTTGAGCGGCACCGGCGTGGCCGCCACGATATTGCCGTTGGTATCAGCCTGATAGCCGGTCACCTGCAATCCCTGGGCGTCGACCAGAAAGCCGTTCTTGTCCAGCTGGAACTGACCGTTCCGGCTGAAAGAGATGGTGCCGTTCTGGCTCATGCGGTAAAACCCCTGGCCGTTGATCGCCATGTCGAGCGAGTTGTTTGTGGCGGTGATGTTGCCTTGGGCAAACTGCTGGGTGATGGCGGACACCTGGGTGCCAATCCCGGTCTGGTTTGTTCCGGACCCGTTCAGGGACGCCGCGAACACGTCCGAAAACTGCACGTTGGACTCCTTGAAGCCCACGGTGTCGGCGTTGGCGATGTTGTTTCCGATCGCGTCCAGTTGGCTGTTGGCCGCATCCAATCCGCTCAAAGCTTGCTGAAAACCCATGTTTTTCCCCTGTTACTTGACCATGGCTACTGAAGAAAGGCTGACGGATCCAAGCGACCCCACGTTGAGGGACGCCCCTTGCGAGCCAAGGGAAACCGAATCCACGGTGCCGTACGACAAGTCTGTCACCGGAACATTGTTCCCCCCCTGGGTCGCCGTTGCGGTGAACGTGTAGGTCCCGGGTGCGGCGGTCGCACCGGACGTGGTCAGCCCGTCCCAGGTGATGGGCAGCACGCCGGCTTGTTGAGAACCCAGCTGAAGCGTCCGGACGGTTTGGCCTGCGCTGTTCTGGATGGCGACCGTCAAGGTGTCGACCCCCTGGCTCAGCTGGACACCCGCGGTGGCACTGCTGCCCGAAGACAGGGTGATGGTGGACCCGGGGACCAGGACGTTGTGTCCGATCAGGCTGGTGGCGGCGGACATGGACTGGCTGCTCGTCATGCTGGTGTTGAGGGCCTGCAGGGTGGCATTGAGCTGATTGATGCCTTCGACCGTGCTGATCTGGGCCAGCTGGGAGGTCATCTGCCCGCTGTCCATGGGATTGAGCGGATCCTGGTTTTGAAGCTGCGCGGTCAGCAGCGTCATGAAGCTGTTCTGCAATCCGCTGGCGCTGGTGGTGGCGGCGCTGCCGGAAGCCCCGCTCGCAGCGTTGCCCGTGTTGGCGATGGAACTGTTGGCGCTGTTGAGCGACGCGATGAGGCTCGCGTTAGGGTTGACGGTCGGGGGAGCGGCACTCATGGCATGAACTCCTATTGTCCGATGGTGAGTGTTTTGGTCAGCATGGCGTTTGTGGTGTTCATGACTTCGACGTTGTTCTGGTAGGAGCGGGAAGCGGAAATCATGTTGACCATTTCTTCCACCACGTTCACGTTGGGCATGGTCACGTAGCCGTTGGCGTCCGCCAGGGGATTGCCCGGGTCATACACCGTTTTCATGGGAGTGGGATCGTCCACCACGCCTTGCACCCGGACTCCGGTCACGGCACCGGATCCGCCGGAGAGGGGGACGGCGCTGAACACCACTTGCTTGGCATGATAAGGCTGCCCGTTGGCGCTGGTGGCGCTGTCGGCGTTGGCGAGATTGCTCGCCACCACGTTCAGGCGCTCGGACTGGGCCGTCAGGGCGGATCCTGCGATAGTCATGACGTTGAACAGGGACATGGCGTTTACCCTATTGGAGTGCCGTCAATATGTCTTTGATCTGCTGGGTCACAAACCGCAGACTTGCTTCGTGGCGGATGGTGTTTTCGGCAAACTGGGCCCGTTCCACGTTCATGTCCACGGTGTTGCCGTCTGCGCTCGGTTGCACCACGCTGCGGTAGAGCAGCGGCGCGCCCAGGGGGGCATCGCTGCTGCCGGCCATGTGCTGCGAGGCGGACGTCGCCAGGGGGACCGACTGGGAATTGCCGTTCAGGGCATTTTTCAGGGCGCTGGAAAAATCGATGTCACGCGCCTGGAAATTCGGCGTGTCGGCGTTGGCAATGTTGGAAGCGATCAGCTCCTGGCGCGCTTCGCGCAGCTGCAAGGCCGTTTGCTGAAACTGGAGTGCCTGGTCGATTCTGCTCGTCATGAAAACTCAGGGCCGGTACGGACAATGGGAGAACATGGGCCCATGGTAATGAAAGGGGGAAGGCGGGGATCACCTGATTAAGGGGCGGATATGGGCTCAATTCCCCACTTAAATCGCTTCCCTAAGACGGGGGAAGGAAAGACAATAGCGTCCATGAAATTGGCGCGATGGGTATCCGGTTTATTGTTATTGGCGAGCTTCGCTGCGCAGCCGGCGGCGTTGCAGGACCATGATGCGCTGGTCCGCGCGGTGACTGACTTCGTGCAGGAACAGGTTCGTTCGCTCCCGGGCAAGCCGACCGTTGCCGTGGAGCATCTGGATACCCGGCTCAGCCTGTCCGCCTGCCCCGCTCCGCAATTATTCGTTCCTCCGGGAGGCCACCTCCTGGGGCATGGATCCGTCGGCGTGCGGTGCGGAAAGCCGGTGTCCGGCGGCGCCCCATGGACCATCTACGTGCCCGTTCAGGTCACGTTGCGAAC
>JAKBBG010000040.1 GCA_021826025.1 Pseudomonadota bacterium
CACCACCAAACTTCTTCGCCAGCACTATCGTCATCGCCGCAGTCAAAGTCGTCTTGCCATGGTCCACGTGTCCAATCGTCCCCACGTTCACATGGGGCTTCGTCCGTTCAAACTTGCCTTTTGCCATGATGCTTCCTCAATATCCTGATCGGCTTACTTCTTGTTGATAATCGCTTCCGCAACGTTGCGCGGGGCTTCCGAGTAATGCTTGAATTCCATCGTGTAGGTGGCGCGACCCTGGGTGGCCGAACGAAGGGTGGTTGAATACCCGAACATTTCGGCGAGCGGCACTTCGGCCTTGATCACCTTGACGCCGGCCACGTCTTCCATGCCCTGGACCATGCCGCGGCGGGACGAGAGGTCGCCCACCACGTTGCCCATGAATTCGGGCGGGGTTTCCACTTCCACGGCCATCATCGGCTCGAGCAGGACGGGGCTCGCCTTGCGCATGCCGTCCTTGAAGGCCATGGAGGCCGCCATCTTGAAGGCGTTTTCGTTGGAGTCCACGTCGTGGTAGGAACCGAAGTGCAGGGTCACCTTCACGTCCACCACGGGGAAGCCCGCCAGCACGCCGTTGGGAAGCGTGTCCACCAGGCCCTTTTCCACCGCGGGGATGTATTCGCGCGGCACCACGCCGCCCTTGATGGCGTCCACGAACTCGAAACCCTTGCCGGCCTCGTTGGGCTCGACCTTGAGCACCACGTGGCCGTACTGGCCGCGGCCACCGGTCTGCTTGACGAATTTGCCTTCCGCGTTTTCCACGATGCTGCGAATGGTTTCGCGGTAGGCCACCTGGGGCTTGCCCACGGTGGCTTCCACGCCGAATTCGCGGCGCATGCGGTCGACGATGATTTCCAGGTGAAGTTCGCCCATGCCGGAAATGATGGTCTGGCCGGACTCCTCATCGGTATGCACGCGGAACGAGGGGTCTTCCTGGGCCAGGCGGTTGAGCGCGATGCCCATCTTTTCCTGGTCGGCCTTGGTCTTGGGTTCCACGGCCTGGGAAATCACCGGCTCGGGGAATTCCATCTTTTCCAGGGTGATGACCTTGTCCGGATCGCACAGGGTATCCCCCGTGGTCGCTTCCTTCAGGCCCACGGCCGCCGCGATGTCGCCCGCGCGCACTTCCTTGATTTCCTCGCGCTGGTTGGCGTGCATCTGCAGGATGCGGCCCACGCGTTCCTTGCGGCCCTTGATGGGGTTGTATATGGTGTCGCCGGAATTGATCACGCCCGAATAGACGCGGAAGAAAATCAGCTGGCCCACGAAGGGGTCGGTCATGATCTTGAAGGCGAGGGCCGAGAACGGCTCGCTGTCGTCCGCCTTGCGGGAGCCCGGCTGGCCGTTTTCCAGCTCGCCTTCCACCGGGGGAATGTCCACGGGGGAGGGCAGGTAGTCGATCACGGCGTCCAGCATGGCCTGCACGCCCTTGTTCTTGAACGCGCTGCCGCACAGCATGGGGACGATTTCGCCCGTGATGGTGCGCTGGCGCAGGCCCTTGCGGATTTCCTCGTCGGTCAGCTCGCCCGTCTCGAGGTACTTGTTCATGAGCTCTTCGGAGGCTTCGGCCGCGGCCTCCACCATCTTTTCATGCCACTCTGCCGCCAGGTCCACGAGCTCCAGGGGAATCTCCTGGAACTCGAACTTCATGCCCTGGGACGCTTCGTCCCAAAGAATGGCTTTCATGCGGACGAGGTCGATCACGCCGGCGAATTTCTCCTCGGCCCCGATGGGAACCTGGACCGGAACGGGATTGCCGCGCAGGCGTTCCTTGATCTGGCGGTACACCTTGAAGAAGTCGGCGCCGACGCGGTCCATCTTGTTGACGAAGGCCAGGCGCGGCACGCCGTACTTGTTGGCCTGGCGCCATACGGTTTCGGACTGCGGCTGCACGCCGCCCACCGAGTCGTACACCATGCAGGCCCCGTCCAGCACGCGCATGGAACGTTCCACCTCGATGGTGAAGTCCACGTGTCCCGGAGTATCGATGATGTTGATGCGGTGTTCGGGGAACTTGCCTTCCATGCCGCGCCAGAAGCAGGTGGTGGCCGCGGAGGTGATGGTGATGCCGCGCTCCTGCTCCTGTTCCATCCAGTCCATGGTCGCGGCGCCGTCATGCACTTCGCCGATCTTGTGGGAAACGCCGGTGTAGAACAGGATCCGTTCGGTCGTGGTGGTCTTGCCCGCGTCAATGTGCGCGGAAATGCCGATGTTCCGGTACCGTTCGATGGGTGTTTTACGAGCCAATTTCGTCTGCCTGTCTTGTGTTCAATCAATACGCCAAGGGCCCGGCACGCAGCCCGGGCCCAAGAATCCGGTTGTTGCTTAAGGCGCGGATTCCCGCAAGGGTTCCGCGCTTTGCCGGACCGAGCGGCCCAAATGGCCGCCGATCTCCGCTCCCCGTCGCGAACCGCGACAGCGGATCGTGGTCCGGATTAAAACCTGTAGTGCGCGAAAGCCTTGTTGGCTTCCGCCATGCGGTGCACTTCCTCACGCTTCTTGATCGCGCCGCCCCGGCCTTCGGAGGCGTCGATCAGCTCTCCCGCCAGGCGAAGCCCCATGGACTTCTCGCCGCGCTTGCGAGCCGCTTCGCGCAGCCAGCGCATGGCCAGCGCGGTGCGCCGGCTGGCCCGGACTTCCACCGGGACCTGGTAGTTGGCGCCGCCCACGCGGCGGCTTTTCACTTCCACCATGGGACGCGCGTTGTTGAGCGCCGTCATGAACACTTCGATCGGGTCCTTGCCCGACTTCTGAGAAATCACTTCCATGGCACGGTAAACGATCTGCTCCGCCACCGACTTCTTGCCGGAATCCATGATGACGTTCACGAACTTGGAAATGTCGGCATTCCCGAACTTGGGATCGGGCAGAACTTCGCGCTTGGGGACTTCTCTACGACGGGGCATGTTGTGCTCTCTTCAGAATTCTCTTGTAAACGTCCTTAGGCCGCTTTCGGGCGCTTGGCGCCGTACTTGGAACGACCCTGCTTGCGATCCTTGACGCCGGCAGTGTCGAGGCTGCCGCGCACCGTGTGATAGCGCACGCCGGGCAGGTCCTTGACCCGGCCGCCGCGAATCAGCACCACCGAGTGTTCCTGCAGGTTGTGGCCTTCGCCGCCGATGTAGCTCGTCACTTCAAAGCCGTTGGTCAGGCGCACGCGGGCAACCTTGCGCAGCGCCGAGTTCGGCTTTTTGGGCGTCGTGGTGTACACGCGCGTGCACACGCCACGCTTCTGGGGCGAGTTGGCGAGCGCGGGAACCTTGCTTTTTGCCTTCTTGGCGGTTCGCGGCTTGCGAATCAACTGGTTGATTGTAGGCATTATTTTCTATATTCCAAGATCCGTAATAGGACAGTCTTGCAGGGACAAACCACAATTTGTCCGAAAAAAGACTGCTGATTCTAAAGTGAGGGCAGGGGCTTGTCAAGCCACCTGCTCGTCGCCCGCGGCTTCCGCCGTGGGTTCTCCCAGTTCCAGCCCCCCCAGTCCGATGTCCAGCCCGCCCTTCTGCTGGTTGCGCCGGGTGTTGTGGTAGGCGAGCCCGGTGCCTGCGGGAATCAGGCGGCCCACGATCACGTTTTCCTTCAGGCCGCGCAGGTCGTCCCGCTTGCCCATGATCGCCGCTTCGGTCAGAACGCGGGTGGTTTCCTGGAAGGACGCCGCCGAAATGAAGGAGTCGGTGGACAGGGACGCCTTGGTGATGCCCAGCAGGATGTTCTCGAACGTGGCCGGCCGCTTGTTGTCGGCCACCACCCGTTCGTTTTCCTCCAGCAGTTCGGCGCGTTCCACCTGTTCGCCCGGAATGAACCGGGTGTCGCCGGCGTCGAGCACCTGGATCCGCCGCAGCATCTGCCGGACGATCACTTCGATGTGCTTGTCGTTGATTTTCACGCCCTGGAGACGGTACACGTCCTGAACTTCGTCCGTGATGTAGCGGGCCAGCGATTCGATGCCCAGCAGGCGCAGGATATCGTGCGGATCGGCCGGGCCGTCCACGATCATTTCGCCCTTGTTGACCACCTGTCCGTCGTGGACGGTCACATGCTTGTCCTTCGGGATCAGGTAGTCGTGCGCCACGCCTTCCATGTCCGTGATCACCAGGCGCTGCTTGCCCTTGGTGTCCTTGCCGAAGGAAACGGTGCCGGTGATCTCCGCCAGCAGGCCTGCGTCCTTGGGCGAACGGGCTTCGAAAAGCTCGGCCACGCGCGGCAAACCGCCCGTGATGTCCCGGGTCTTGGAAGATTCCTGGGGAATCCGGGCCAGCACTTCGCCCACGCTCACCTGCTGGCCGTTCTTCACGGTGATGATGGCGCCGATCTGGAACGTGATGTTGACGGACTGGTCGGTGCCTGCGAGCTTCACTTCCTTGCCCTGCGGGTCGAGCAGTTTCACCTGCGGGCGCAGACCCTTGGTCTGCGCGCCGGCGCGGCGCTTGGGGTCGATCACGACGAGGGTGGAAAGGCCGGTGACCTCGTCGATCTGCTTGGCCACCGTGACGCCTTCCTCCACGTTTTCGAAGCGCACTTCGCCCGAGTATTCGGTGATGATGGGGCGGGTATGCGGGTCCCAGCTCGACAGCACCTGGCCGGCCTTCACCTTCTGCCCGTCCTGGATGAGCAGCGTGGCACCGTAAGGCACCTTGTGGCGTTCGCGCTCGCGTCCGCCCTCTTCCGTGATGATGACTTCGCCGCCGCGGGAAATGGCGATCTGCTCGTTGCGGGCATTGGTCACGTAGCGCATGCCGGAGGAGAAGCGGATGACGCCGCTCGATTTGCTCTCCACCTGGCTCACCACGGCAGCGCGCGACGCGGCACCGCCGATGTGGAAGGTGCGCATGGTGAGCTGGGTGCCGGGCTCGCCGATGGACTGGGCGGAAATCACCCCCACCGCCTCGCCCACGTTGACCAGCCCGCCCCGGCCCAGGTCGCGGCCGTAACATTGGGCGCACAGCCCGTAGCGCGTTTCGCAGGTGAGCGGCGCGCGCACTTTCACTTCGTCGATGCCGGCGGATTCCACGGCGTCCACGGCGTCTTCATCCAGCAGGGTCCCCGCCGGAATCAGCACGTCGCCCGATTCGGGATGCACGAGGTCGACGGCGCTGACGCGGCCCAGCACGCGGTCGCGCAGGGGTTCCACCACTTCGCCGCCTTCCACCAGCGCCTTGAGGATCATGCCCTGCTGGGTGCCGCAATCCTGCTCGACCACCACCAGGTCCTGGGTCACGTCCACCAGGCGGCGGGTCAGGTAGCCGGAGTTGGCGGTCTTGAGCGCCGTGTCCGCCAGGCCCTTGCGCGCACCGTGGGTGGAAATGAAGTACTGCAGCACGTTCAGCCCTTCGCGGAAGTTCGCCGTGATGGGCGTTTCGATGATGGAGCCGTCGGGTTTGGCCATCAGGCCGCGCATGCCGGCGAGCTGGCGGATCTGCGCCGCCGAACCGCGGGCGCCCGAGTCGGCCATCATGTAAATGGCGTTGAAGGATTCCTGGGTGGTTTCCTTGCCTTCCCGGTTGACCACCGGTTCGCGCCCGAGCTGGTCCATCATGGCCTTGGCCACCTGGTCGCCGGCGCGGCCCCAGATGTCCACCACCTTGTTGTAGCGTTCGCCCTGGGTCACGAGGCCGGAAGTGTACTGGGCCTCGATCTCCTTCACTTCCGCCTCGGCGGAAGCGATGAGGGATTCCTTCTCCTGGGGCACCAGCATGTCGTCCACGCAGATGGAAATGCCGGCGCGGGTGGCCATGGCAAATCCGGTGTACATCAGCCGGTCGGCGAAAATCACGGCCTCGCGGATGCCGCAACGCCGGAAGGCGGCGTTGATGAGGCGGGAGATTTCCTTTTTCTTGAGGACCTTGTTGATCAGGGGGAAGGGCAGCCCTTCGGGCAGGATCTCGGACAGGATGGCCCGGCCCACCGTGGTTTCGTAACGGGTGGTCTTCTCCACGCGCTCGCCGTCGGCATCGCGGGAATACTCCTTGAGACGGACCGTGATCTTGGCGGTCACGTCCACCTGGCGCGCATCGAAAGCGCGCACCACTTCGGCCACGTCGGAGAAGTGCATCCCTTCGCCGCGCGCGTTCACGCGTTCACGCGTGATGTAGTACAGGCCCAGCACGATGTCCTGGGACGGCACGATGATGGGATCGCCGTTGGCGGGCGACAGCACGTTGTTGGAAGAGAGCATCAGGGTGCGCGCCTCCATCTGGGCTTCCAGCGACAACGGGACGTGCACGGCCATCTGGTCGCCGTCGAAGTCCGCGTTGAACGCGGCGCACACCAGGGGATGCAGCTGGATCGCCTTGCCTTCGATCAGCACCGGCTCGAACGCCTGGATGCCCAGGCGGTGCAGCGTGGGAGCGCGGTTGAGCATGACCGGATGCTCCCGGATCACCTCTTCCAGGATGTCCCACACTTCGGGAATCTCCTGCTCCACCATGCGCTTGGCGGCCTTGATGGTGGTGGCGAGCCCCATGATTTCCAGCTTGTGGAAAATGAACGGCTTGAACAGTTCCAGGGCCATCTTCTTGGGCAGGCCGCACTGGTGCAGCTTGAGCTGCGGGCCCACCACGATCACGGAACGGCCGGAGTAGTCCACCCGCTTGCCCAGCAGGTTCTGGCGGAAACGTCCGCTCTTGCCCTTGATCATGTCGGCGAGCGACTTGAGCGCGCGCTTGTTGGCGCCGGTCATGGCCTTGCCGCGACGGCCGTTGTCGAGGAGCGAGTCCACCGCCTCCTGCAGCATGCGCTTTTCGTTGCGCACGATGATTTCCGGCGCCTTCAGTTCGAGCAGGCGCTTCAGGCGGTTGTTGCGGTTGATGACGCGCCGGTACAGGTCGTTGAGGTCGCTCGTGGCGAAACGCCCGCCGTCCAGGGGGACCAGCGGCCGCAGTTCGGGCGGCAGCACCGGCAGCACTTCCATGACCATCCACTCCGGCTTGATGCCGGACTTCTGGAACGCTTCGAGGATCTTGACCCGTTTGGCGTACTTCTTGATCTTGGTGTCGGAGGTCGCGCCCGCGAGCTCCTGGCGCATGCGGTCGATCTCCACGTCCAGGTTGATGTGGCGCAGGAGTTCGCGGATTCCTTCCGCGCCCATGCTGGCGGAAAACTCGTCGCCGTACTCCTCGACCTTGGCCAGGTAGTCCTCTTCCGTCAGCAGCTGGCAGCGCTGCAGCGGCGTCATGCCGGGGTCGGTCACCACGTAGGCTTCGAAATAAAGCACGCGCTCGATGTCGCGCAGCGTCATGTCGAGTACCATCCCCAGGCGGGAAGGGAGGGACTTGAGGAACCAGATGTGCGCCACCGGGCTCGCGAGCTCGATGTGCCCCATGCGCTCGCGGCGCACCTTGGACAGCGTCACTTCCACGTTGCACTTCTCGCAGATCACGCCGCGGTGCTTGAGACGCTTGTACTTGCCGCAAAGGCATTCGTAATCCTTGACCGGGCCGAAAATCTTGGCGCAGAACAACCCGTCGCGTTCCGGCTTGAACGTGCGGTAGTTGATGGTCTCGGGCTTCTTGACTTCGCCGTAGGACCAGGAACGAATTTTCTCCGGGGAAGCGAGGCCGATCCGAATGGCGTCGAACTCTTCTTCCTGCGTCACCTGCTTGAACAAATCGAGTAGTGCTTTCACGCTATGCCTCCGTCGGGAAACCCGGCCGGTCAGGCCGGGGCACCCAGTGATGAACTCCGATCAATACCGTTCGAGATCGATGTCGATCCCGAGCGAACGGATTTCCTTGACCAGCACGTTGAAGGATTCCGGCATGCCGGCATCGATCTTGTGCTCGCCTTTCACGATGTTCTCGTAGACCTTGGTGCGGCCCGCGACATCGTCGGACTTCACAGTCAACATTTCCTGCAGGGTGTAGGACGCCCCGTAGGCTTCCAGCGCCCACACTTCCATTTCGCCGAAACGCTGTCCCCCGAACTGCGCCTTGCCGCCCAGGGGCTGCTGCGTCACCAGGCTGTAGGGCCCCGTGGAACGCGCGTGCATCTTGTCGTCCACCAGGTGGTGCAGCTTGAGGATGTGCATGTAGCCCAACGTCACGGGGCGGTCGAACGACTCGCCCGTGCGGCCGTCGAACAGCTGCATCTGGCCGTTGCGCGGCAAGCCGGCAAGCTCCAGCATGTCCTTGATTTCGCCTTCGGTGGCGCCGTCGAACACCGGTGTGGCGAAGGGAACGCCTTCGCGCAGGTTCTGCGCGAGTTCCAGCACATCCTCGTCGGACAGCGAAGACATCTCTTCCTGCCGGCCGGCGCGGTTGTACACCTGCTCCAGGAAGCCGCGCATCTTGACCGCCTCGGCCTGCTGGTCGAGGAGCTGTCCGATCACGTGGCCCAGTCCCTTGGCGGCCCAGCCCAGGTGGGTTTCCAGGATCTGGCCCACGTTCATCCGGGACGGGACGCCGAGCGGGTTCAGCACGATGTCCACGGGCGTGCCGTTTGCGGTGAAAGGCATGTCTTCCACTGGGACGATCTTGGAAATCACCCCCTTGTTGCCGTGCCGGCCTGCCATCTTGTCGCCGGGCTGCAGGCGGCGCTTGACGGCCAGGTAGACCTTGACCATCTTCTGGACGCCGGGAGGCAATTCGTCGCCCTGGGTCAGCTTGCGGCGCTTTTCCTCGAACAGGGCGTCGAATTCCAGACGCTTCTGGGCCAGGCTTTCCTTGAGCTGTTCGAGCTGCAGCTGCTGCTCTTCCTCGGACAGGCGGATGTCGAACCAGTCGTAGCGGCCCAGTTCGTGCAGGTAAGTCTTGGTGATCTTGGTACCCTTGGCGAGCTTCTTGGGCCCGCCTTTGGCCGTCTTGCCGGTGAGCAGGCGCTCGATCCGGCCGAACGTGTCGTTTTCCACGATGCGCAGCTGGTCGGCCAGGTCCTTCTTGAACTGGCTCAGCTCGTCGTCGATGATCTGCTGCGCGCGGGCATCCCGCTCGATCCCTTCGCGCGTGAACACCTGCACTCCGATCACCGTGCCCGACATGCCCGACGGCACGCGCAGGCTGGTGTCCTTCACGTCGGAGCTCTTCTCCCCGAAAATCGCGCGCAGGAGCTTCTCTTCCGGAGTCAGCTGGGTTTCGCCCTTGGGCGTCACCTTGCCCACCAGCACGTCGCCCGCCTCCACCTCGGCCCCGATGTAAATGATTCCGGACTCGTCAAGACGGCCCAGCATGCGCTCGGAAAGGTTGGAGATGTCACGCGTGATTTCCTCGGGGCCCAGCTTGGTGTCGCGGGCGACCACCGACAGCTCCTCGATGTGGATCGAGGTGAAGCGGTCCTCCGCCACGATGCGCTCCGAAATCAGGATGGAGTCTTCGAAGTTGTAGCCGTTCCAGGGCATGAACGCCACCAGCAGGTTCTGGCCGAGCGCCAGCTCGCCCATGTCCGTGGACGCGCCGTCGGCGATCACGTCGTCGCGCGCGATGACGTCGCCCACCTTGACGATGGGGCGCTGGTTGATGTTCGTGTTCTGGTTGGAACGCCGGTACTTGATGAGGTTGTAGATGTCGACACCCACTTCGCCGGCCATGGTTTCATTGTCGTTGACGCGCACCACGATGCGGGCCGCGTCCACGTAATCCACCACGCCGCCGCGGCGGGCCTGGACGGTCGTCCCCGAATCCACCGCCACGGTGCGCTCGATGCCGGTGCCCACCAGGGGCTTCTCGGCACGCAGGCAGGGCACGGCCTGGCGCTGCATGTTGGAGCCCATCAGGGCGCGGTTCGCGTCATCGTGCTCCAGGAACGGGATCAGCGATGCGGCCACCGACACGATCTGGGCCGGAGCGATGTCGATGTGCGTCACGCGGTCCGGCGTGGACAGGGTGAATTCGTTGTGGTGGCGGCAGGAAACCAGCTCGTCGGTGAAGCGCCCCTTGGCATCGAGTTTGGCGTTGGCCTGGGCGATGACATAGCGCCCTTCCTCGATGGCGGACAGGGTTTCGATCTGGTCGGTGACGCGGCCGTTTTCCACCTTGCGGTAGGGCGTTTCCAGGAAGCCGAACTCGTTGGTGCGGGCGTACAGCGCAAGCGAGTTGATGAGGCCGATGTTCGGGCCTTCCGGCGTTTCGATCGGGCATACCCGGCCGTAATGGGTGGGATGAACGTCGCGCACTTCGAAACCGGCACGCTCGCGCGTCAGGCCTCCCGGTCCGAGCGCCGAGACGCGGCGCTTGTGGGTGATTTCGGACAGGGGGTTGGTCTGGTCCATGAACTGCGACAGCTGGCTGGAGCCGAAAAACTCCTTGATGGCCGCAGAAATGGGCTTCGCGTTGATGAGATCGTGCGGCATCAGGTTTTCGGACTCGGCCTGGGACAGGCGTTCCTTGACGGCACGCTCCACGCGAACCAGCCCCGAACGGAACTGGTTTTCGGCCAACTCGCCCACGGAACGGACGCGCCGGTTGCCCAGGTGGTCGATGTCGTCGATTTCGCCGCGACCGTTGCGCAGTTCCACCAGGATCCTGATGACGGCCACGATGTCGTCGTTGGACAGCACGGAAGGGCCGGTCAGCTCGCTGCGGCCGACGCGCCGGTTGAATTTCATCCGGCCCACGGCGGACAGGTCGTAGCGCTCTTCGCTGAAAAACAGGCCCTGGAAAAGCCCCTTCACGGCCTCTTCGGTGGGCGGCTCGCCGGGACGCATCATGCGATAGATGGCGACGCGGGCGGCGTTCTGGTCTGCGGCGTCGTCCAGGCGCAGGGTCTGGGAAATGTACGGTCCCTGGTCAAGGTCGTTGGTGTAGATGGTCTGGAATTCCGTCACGCCGGCAGCGCGGAACTTGGCCAGCGTGGCTTCCGTGAGCTCGTCGTTGGCGCGGCCCAGCACTTCGCCGGTGCCGGTGTCGATGACGTCGCGCGCCAGGGTGCGGCCCGCCACGAATTCTTCCGGCACTTCGATGCGCTTGAGGCCGGCCTGTTCCAGTTCGCGGATGTGCTTGACCGTGATGCGCTTGTCGCGGGGCACGATCACCTTGCCCTTGACCTGGATGTCGAAGCGCGCCATGTCCCCGCGCAGGCGTTCCGGCACGAGCTCCATGTGCATGGCCTTGGCGTCCACGTGGAACGTGTCGAAGGCGAAAAAGGTTTCAAGGATCTGTTCCGGCGTGTAACCGATGGCCTTGAGCAGGGTCGTCACCGGCATCTTGCGGCGACGGTCCACCCGGAAATAAAGATAGTCCTTGGGGTCGAATTCGAAATCCAGCCAGGAGCCGCGGTAGGGAATGATCCGCGCCGAAAACAGCAGCTTGCCGGAAGAATGGGTTTTGCCGCGGTCGTGCTCGAAGAAGACGCCGGGGCTGCGATGCAGCTGGGACACGATGACGCGTTCGGTGCCGTTGATCACGAACGAGCCGTTCTTGGTCATGAGCGGAATTTCGCCCATGTACACTTCCTGCTCCTTCACTTCCTTGACCGTGGGCTTGGACGCTTCCCGGTCCATGATCTTGAGGCGCACTCTGGCGCGCAGGGGCGACGCGTAGGTCATCCCGCGCTGCTGGCACTCGATCACGTCAAAAGGAGGGGTTCCCAGCTGGTAGCTCACGTATTCGAGCGACGCGTTGCCGGAATGGCTGGAAATGGGAAACACGGTCCGGAATGCCGATTCCAGGCCCTGATTCTTGCGCACGTTGGGAGCAACATCCGCCTGCAGGAACTCGGTATAAGAATCCAGTTGTGTCGCGAGCAGGAACGGAACTTCGAGAACGCTTTGGCGCTTGGCAAAACTTTTGCGGATGCGCTTTTTCTCGGTGAATGAGTAACTCATGTTATCTCCACGGCAGAATGACAAATGCGTGCGGCGATCTTCGTCCGAAGATCGCCGTGAAACGGTCACTTTCCTTCAGGAAAGCTGGGCCGGCAGCGCCCTGCCGGCCCGACCGGGGCATGCAATTACTTGATCTCGAACGTGGCGCCCGCTTCGGCCAGCTGCTTGCCGATGGCGTCGGCGTCAGCCTTGGGAATGCCTTCCTTGACAGGCTTCGGCGCGCCGTCGACCAGGTCCTTGGCTTCCTTCAGGCCCAGGCCGGTGATGGTGCGCACCACCTTGATCACGTTCACCTTGTTGTCGCCGGCGGCGGTCAGGATCACGTTGAACTCGGTTTTCTCTTCGGCGGCAGGGGCTGCCGCGCCGCCACCGGCGGGGGCTGCCACGGCCACGGCGGTAGCCGCGGCGGAGACGCCGAACTTCTCTTCCATGTCCTTGATCAGTTCGGACAGTTCGAGCACGGTCATGCCCGCGATTGCATCCAGAATTTCAGTTTTGCTGAGTGCCATTTTTGACTCCTTGAATTAAACGGTGGCTTGTTTCTGATCGCGCACGGCGGCAAGACCGCGCGCAAATTTGGCCGGGACTTCGTTGAGCGTCTGCACGAATTTCGCAACCGGGGCCTGCATGGTGCCCATCAGCTTGGCGATGAGCTCCTCACGGCTCGGCATGGTGGCCAGGCTAGCGACATCCTTGGGGGTCATGACGAAATTCGCCATGGCGCCGCCCTTGATGACCAGCCGGTCATTGGCCTTCGAAAATTCGTGAATCACTTTCGCGGCAGCCACGGGATCGTCGGAAATGCCGTACACCAGGGGGCCGACCATCTTGTCGGCCAACGGTGCGAACGGCGTATCCACGACCGCGCGACGCACGAGCGTGTTTTTCAGAACGCGGAAATACACTCCCGCAGCCCTGGCCTTGGCTCGCAGGACGGTCATGTCGCTCACTTCCATCCCGCGATATTCCGCCAGGACGATGGACTGGGCATTTGCAAGCCGCCCGGTCACTTCTGCGACGACCGCCTTTTTCTCTTCAAGATTGAGACTCAAGGTCTGTCCTCCATTAAGATTACGGAATCGCGGCGAACCGCGGTTCCAACCACGGCGACCTTCTTTCAGGGCTTTGGTGCCAACTGCCACCAATGAAACTTGACCTTCAATCAGGGTGCGCCATCTGCGTAGGCTGCTTTGCGGCGATTAAACCCCGATGCGGCCGGGGTCCCTACGGTCTTTGATGTCCAGCCGGGCCGGAAGCCCGGCTGCCCAAAGTCTGTACGTTTCCTTACAGCGCCAGGGTCGCGTTATCCACGCGGATGCCGACGCCCATGGTGCTGGAAACCGAAATCTTTTTCAGGTAGATGCCTTTGGCCGTGGCCGGACGCGCGCGGTTGAGCGCGCCGAGCAGGGCCAGCAGGTTTTCCTGCAGCGCGTCGACCGGGAAGGAGGCGCGCCCGATGGAACAGTGCACGAGGCCCGCCTTGTCGGTGCGGTATTGAACCTGGCCGGCCTTGGCGTTGCGAACGGCACCGGCCACGTCGACAGACACCGTACCCACTTTCGGGTTCGGCATCAGGCCGCGCGGACCCAGCACCTGGCCCAGGGGGCCCACGATGCGCATGGCGTCCGGGGTGGCGATGACCACGTCGAAATCCATGAATCCACCCTTGATCTTTTCTACCAGGTCTTCGAAACCCACGTGCTCGGCGCCGGCGGCACGGGCCTTTTCCGCGTTTTCGCCCTGGGCGAACACGGCCACTCGCATGGTTTTTCCGGTGCCGCGCGGCAGCACGACCGAGCCGCGGACCTGCTGGTCCGACTTCTTGGCGTCAATGCCGAGGTTGACGGCCACGTCTACGGATTCGTCGAATTTCGCCGTGGCGGTTTTCTTGACCAGCTCCAGCGCCCCGGTCACGGGGTAGGACTTGGTGCGGTCGATTTCGGCCCTCAGGGCCTGGTGTCGCTTGGATACGTTCGCCATCATTTCACCCCTTCCACTTCAATGCCCATGCTGCGCGCGCTGCCCGCCACGGTACGGACCGCGGCGTCGAGGTCCGCGGCAGTCAGGTCGGGCATCTTGGTGGTGGCAATGGCCTCGGCCTGGGCGCGCGTGAGTTTGCCCACCTTGTCGGTATGCGGCTTGGGACTTCCCTTCGCGACGCCGGCGGCCTTTTTGATCAGGACCGTGGCCGGCGGGGTTTTCATGACGAACGTGAAACTCTTGTCGGCATAGGCGGTAATCACCACCGGGACCGGCAGGCCGACTTCCATGCCCTGGGTCTGGGCATTGAAGGCCTTGCAGAATTCCATGATGTTGAGGCCGCGTTGGCCCAGGGCCGGCCCGATCGGCGGGCTGGGGTTCGCCTTGCCCGCCGGGACCTGCAACTTGATATAACCTACGATTTTCTTTGCCATTTCAGCTCCGTGTGTGTGGGTTCAATCGGATGGCGCAACTGCCACCCTCCCCGGAAAAACGCCGGATTTCCGATGAAATCCCGCGTTCGGGCCGGACCGACGCGCCGCGTCAGCCCTTTTCCACCTGCCCGAAATCCAGCTCCACCGGCGTGGCCCGGCCAAAAATCAGCACGGACACGCGCAGCTTGTTCTTGTCGTAGTTGACTTCTTCCACGTTGCCGTGGAAATCGGTGAACGGGCCGTCCTTGACGCGCACCGACTCGCCCACTTCGAACAACACCTTGGGACGCGGCTTCTCCACGCCCTCCTGCACCTGGTGCATGATGTTGTCCACTTCCTTGTCCGTGATCGGGGTGGGCTTGTTGGCGCGGCCACCCACGAAACCCGTGACCTTGGGCGTGCTTTTGACCAGGTGCCAGGTCTCGTCGGTCATTTCCATCTGGACCAGCAGATAACCCGGGAAAAACTTGCGCTCGCTGATGCTTTTCTGGCCGCCCTTCATTTCGACCACTTCCTCGACAGGCACCAGGATCTGTCCGAAGCTGTCCTGCATTCCGGAGCGGGCAATGCGGTCCACCAAGGCGCGCTGCACACTTTTCTCGAAGCCCGAGTAGGCATGAACCACGTACCAGCGCATCGCCATTACTCAGCCCTTCCCATCAGTCGTTGCACGATCACCAGAAGCCCCCAGTCCACCAGCCACAAAAACAGCCCCATCACCAGCACCAGTGCGAACACCACGAGGGTCGTCTGCCAGGTTTCCTTGCGCGAGGGCCAAACCACCCGCCGCGTTTCAGCCACAGCCTCCTGTCCGAACCGGAAAAACTCCTGTCCGGAAGCCGTGAACCAGGCCGCCAGCGCGCCAAAAGCCAGACCCGCCAGAACGGAAAGCACGCGCAGGATAAGCGCATGCTCCGACAGCTGGTAGTACCCGACGATGCCCGCGATCACCAGCGCGATCGCGAACCCAAATTTGATCTTGTCCGCCATTCCAGCGAAAGTCCTTATGCCGTACTCTTAGTGTCTGTGGCAGGCCAGGAGGGCCTCGAACCCCCAACCTACGGTTTTGGAGACCGTCGCTCTGCCAGTTGAGCTACTGGCCTGCAAACACTTTTACTCGATCACCTTGGATACGACACCGGCACCCACGGTACGGCCGCCTTCGCGAATCGCGAAGCGCAAACCCTCTTCCATCGCAATCGGCGCAATCAGCGCCACCGACACCGACACGTTGTCC
>JAKBBG010000100.1 GCA_021826025.1 Pseudomonadota bacterium
TGCGCCTTGCTCAGGCCGTGGGAAATGCTGTCCATCGGCGTTCCGTGCGGCCTTTCCAGGGCCTCCGAATGGGTTTCCCGTCCGGCGTCGGAAGCGAACACCTGGAGCTGCTTGAAGATGTAGTCCGCATGCTGGCCGGCCAGGCGCGGAATGGGCCCGTTGCCTTCGGCATGCTGCCCGTGGCAGGACGCGCAGGCCGGCACTCCCGTGGCCGGGTCGCCTTCAGCGAAGATCTTCTTCCCCACCTCCACTTTCGCAGGATTGCTGTCATTGGGGTTGGGCAACGGCTTCTGCTGCGCATAAAACTCGGCCAGCTCCTTCATCTGCGCCGGCGTCAGTTTCTCCGCGAGCCCCCACATCATGTCCTTCGCTCCGGCATCGGTCCGGCTGTGATCGTGAAATTCCTGGAGTTCCGTCTCCAGGTAGACGGCCTGCTGGCCGGCCAGGTTGGGATAGGTGGGATTGATGGAATTGCCGTTTTCACGTCCCACCAGCCCGCCGTGACACGAAGCGCAGGCCTGCTGGGCGAGGGTGGAGCCCGAAACCTTGGGATTGGAAAGATCCCGGCTGCGTTCCAGATTGGAACAGGCGTTCAGCGCCAGGGCCAGGGCGGAAAACACCAGAATGTGCGATATGGCTTTCATGTTCATCCCTCGACTCAGTAAATGAAGCTCACGTACAGCATGGACGTATTGAAATCATGCGGGCTCAGCGTCTGTCCGGGGATGGTTCCGGTGGCGCCTGCCATTTCGGTGTAGAAGATGTACTGGTAGCCCAGGCGCACGTTCTGCCAGGGAGTCCAGAAGATCTCCGGCGTCCAGGATTTCCAGTCGGGGCTGCCCGTGACCGTGTTGGTGCCGTAAAGGGTGAGGTCGTTGCTGCCGGTGGCGGCGCGGTAGATGAGCATGGCGCCGTATTTGGCCCGGTACACATAGGACGCGTCGAGGTAGGTTTCGTTCAGGATGTTGCCGGAATTGGCGACGGCGGTTCCCACCTGGTCCGCCCCGTAGCTTGCGCTTTCATGCAGATAGCGGGCATGGGCGGAAAAGTAATGGGGAGCGAGATTGTATTGGTACTGGCCGTCGATGCCCACGTCCCGGTAGGTGTTGATCGTTCCGCCCCAGTCCGACACGCCTCCGGACGCGGCCGTGGCGTTGTGGGCGTAGGAAATCATGCCGTGCAGCCCCACTTCGAAACTGTGCGGCCCGAAATCCTTGGTATAGGCCAGGCGGTAGTAGGGAGAGGGGTCGATCAGGGTGCTGCCCGTGTCGCCCGCCGTGAAATACGTGGTGGTGGGGCCATGGGTCACGGACTTGTACACGCCGACTTCCCCGTACCAGGTGTTGTCCTTGTACAGGTAGGCGCCGGCACCCACCGCATCGCCGGGCGCATAGTTGTCGAGGAACGGAGTCTGGACCGGCGCATTTCCGCCATTGAAGAACCCCATGAAATTTCCGGACCAGTTCGACGTGTTGTTCCAGACATCGGAGACCGTGGGATGGTTGTTCACATAGAACCCGTAGATCAGGTCGCTGTCCGGTTTGACCACGTGATCCGCATAGCGGATTTCGGAATTGTCGATGGCCGAATTGAATCCGCCCCCCGCATTGGCTCCGGTCCACTGCAGGAACGCACCCACGTTGTCCGTGATTTTCCCGCCGGCGAACAGGCTGACGGCCTGGACGTTGAGGGAGGACGTGGGGGCCGCGCCACTGCCGTTGGGCACGTTCGTGTAGAACTGCTTGGCGCCCTGCAGCCAGATGCTGATGGGAGGCGCGTCTTTTTGCACTTCCAGGTCGCTCAGGTTGGGACGGGTGCCCATGGTGTAGCCGGTGAGCTTGAAAAACCGCCCGTAGGCCGTGAGCTGGGGATACATGCCGCCCAAATGGCACGAAACGCAGGCCTGCCCGGTTTGGCGCGCATACAGGGGCACCGCGCGGGCATCCAGTGCCCAGGCCAGGGACAGCAGCCCGAGGAGCAGGTACAGCAGTTTTTTCCTTGAGGACATTGTCGTCAACTCCTATGAGTGATTGCGAGAGGGGAATCGAAAAAAGGAATCCAAAATTTCATGTGAACGGCCCATTGCGAATAAACCACTGGACAATCTATTCGCTGATAAATCGTGGGGGTTTGATCAGGATCAAACCGGGAACAGAATGGGCTTGCAGAATGGGATCTGTTGCTCAAATGGCACGGCAGATGGCCGTGATCACACCGGATCGACCCGGTAATTGTTACTAAATGTTTCTAACAGGCATGTTGCGCCGCACGATCGCGCTTGAAATAATACCCCTGAGGGGTATATGATAAAAGCTGGAATCGTGAGGGAAAACCCGGGAGCAGGCATGTCCGAAACCGTACTGAATCACGAGGTGCCGCGGCAAACGGCGCTGCTGGCCGTGACCGGCATGACCTGCGCATCCTGCGCGGCGCGCATCGAAAAGCAGCTGAACCGGCTGCCCGGCGTCACCGCCACCGTGAACCTGGCCACGGAACGGGCCCACGTGACGTTCACGCCGGGCCTCGTGGAGCTGGACGGCCTGATCCGCCAGGTGGAAAAGGCGGGCTACGGGGCGCAGCAGATCGTGGCCCCGGACTCCGCCGCCGAAAAGGCCAGGCGCCAGGCAGCCTACCGGCGCGAAGGGGTGCGATTCGTCATTTCGGCGGCGCTCACGCTGCCGCTGCTGGCCCAGATGGCCGGCATGTTCGCGGGCCACATGGAACTGTGGCCGCGCTGGCTGCAGTGGCTGCTGGCCACGCCGGTCCAGTTCTGGATCGGGGCGCGCTTCTACCGGGGAGCCTGGAACGCGCTGCGCGGAGGTTCGGCCAACATGGACGTGCTGGTGGCGCTCGGCACCAGCATGGCCTACCTCTACAGCACCGCGGTCACCGTTCTGGGCCTCGGCGAACACGTCTATTTCGAAGCGTCGGCCTCCATCA
>JAKBBG010000041.1 GCA_021826025.1 Pseudomonadota bacterium
CCTAGTATGCCATCCGGCCGTCCGCGATCCGGAATATGCGATAATCGGCCCCATGGGTTCCGTCAACCTCACGAATCATTTTCTGATCGCCATGCCGGCGCTGCAGGACTCCAATTTTTCCGGAACAATCACTTACGTCTGCCGTCACGACCAAAACGGGGCCATGGGCCTGGTCGTCAACCGCCCCATGGGCATGACCCTGGGGGCCCTGTTCCAGCAGATCGAGATTCCGCTCGACGACGAAACGCTCTCCGCGCAGCCCGTGTATTTCGGCGGGCCGGTGCAGCCCGACCGCGGCTTTGTCCTGCACTCTCCGGTCGGGAACTGGCGTTCCACGCTGCGCGTGAACGAAACCGTGGGCCTGACCACGTCGCGCGACATCCTGGAAGAAATGGGGCGCGGGCAGACGCCGCCAAGCCTGTTCGTTTCCCTGGGATACGCCGGATGGGAAGCCGGGCAGCTCGAGCAGGAAATCAAGCTCAACAGCTGGCTGACCGTGGAAGCCCGCATGGACGTGGTTTTCGACCTGCCCGCCGATGCCAGGCTGCCGGCCGCACTCAACATCCTGGGCATCGATCCGGCCTTCCTGTCCGATGAAGCAGGACATGCCTGAGGCGCAAGGCATGGTGCTGGCTTTCGACTACGGCCTCAAACACACCGGCGTCGCCCTGGGCGAGCTGGGCAGCAGCCTGTGCCGCCCCCTGGAAACCATCCATGCCGCCAGCCGCGCCGCCCGCTGGAAAGCGGTGGACCGACTGGTGCGGGAATGGGAGCCGGTCCGCCTCGTGGTGGGACTGCCGCTCGACGCTGCCGGCGGCGAACAGGAGGCCACGCGCCAGTGCCGGAACTTTGCGGCCGAACTGGCGTCCCGAACAGGGCTGCCCACCCTGCTGGTGGACGAACGCTACACCTCCCTGGAGGCCGACGCCAACCTGCGGGAACGGGGCTATCGGCAGCAGCAGCGCGCCCAGGCCGAACATGCGGAAGCGGCGGCGTTGATCCTTCGAAGCTATCTGGAGTCAGGACCCCAATGAACGGCAATCCCCAATTGAGCCCTGAAGGCAAACTGAAGCACCTGCTCACCATCGAAGGGCTGCCGCCGTCGATCCTGTTCCACATCCTGGACACGGCCGCCAACTTCGAACACGTGGCCCAGCAGGAAATCAAGAAAGTGCCCCACCTGCAGGGCAAGTCCGTGTTCAACCTGTTTTTCGAAGCGTCGACCCGGACGCGCACCACGTTCGAAATCGCCGCCAAGCGCCTGTCCGCGGACGTGATCAACCTGAACGTCAACGCCTCCAGCCAAAGCAAGGGGGAAACCCTGCTGGACACGGTGGACAACCTGTCCGCCATGCAGGCGGACATGTTCGTGGTCCGCCATGCCGAAAGCGGCGCGGCCCACCTGATCGCCAACCACGTGGCGCCGGGCATCCACGTGATCAATGCCGGCGACGGGCGCCATGCCCACCCCACCCAGGCGCTGCTGGACATGTACACCATCCGCCATTTCAAGCGGCGCTTCGAAAACCTCAAGGTGGCCATCGTCGGGGACGTGCTGCATTCGCGGGTGGCGCGTTCCCAGATTCACGCGCTCACCACCCTGCGCGTGCCGGAAGTGCGGGTCATCGGCCCGAAAACCCTGATCCCCCGGGACGTGGAACAGCTCGGCGTGCGCGTGTTTCACGACATGACCCAGGGGCTCCGGGACGTGGACGTGGTGATCATGCTGCGCCTGCAGAACGAACGGATGAACGGCGCCCTGTTGCCCAGCCGCGACGAGTACTTCAAGTACTACGGCCTGACGCCGGCAAAGCTGGCCCGCGCCAAGCCGGACGCCATCGTGATGCACCCCGGCCCCATGAACCGCGGTGTGGAAATCGCCTCGGAAGTGGCTGACGGCGTGCAGTCGGTCATCCTGAAGCAGGTTACATTCGGCATCGCGGTGCGCATGGCGGTCATGTCCATCCTGGCCGGAGAACGAGTCGGAAATTTTTCATGAAAATCCAGATCACCAACGGTCGCGTCATCAACCCTTCCAGCGGCCTGGATGAAGTCCAGGACGTCTTCATCGCCGCCGGAAAAGTGGTGGGGATCGGCCAGGGCCCTGCCAGTTTCGCGCCCAACCGCGTCATCGACGCCCGCCACAAGATCGTCATGCCGGGCCTGGTGGACTTGTCCGCCCGCCTGCGCGAACCCGGGTTCGAGTACCTGGCAACCCTCGAAAGCGAGATGTTCGCCGCCACCGTGGGCGGCGTCACCAGCCTGTCCTGCCCGCCGGACACGGACCCCCCCCTGGACGAGCCGGGCCTGGTGGAAATGCTCAAGCATCGCGCCAAGGGCCGGAACCAGACCAACGTCTACCCCATCGGCGCGCTCACCCAGCAGCTGCAGGGCAGCCGCCTCACGGAAATGGGCGAACTGCGCGACGCCGGCTGCGTCGCGTTCTCGCAGGCCAACGTCCCCGTCATGGACACCCAGGTCCTGGCGCGCGCGCTCGACTATGCAGCCACTTTCGGGTTCACGGTCTGGCTGCAACCCCAGGACGGCCATCTGGCTCGCGGGGGCGTGGCGCACGACGGCGAAGTGGCGGCGCGGCTCGGCCTTCCCGCCATCCCGACCTGCGCCGAAACCATCGCCCTTTCCACCATCCTGCATCTGGTGCGGCACACCCGCGCCCGCGTCCACCTGTGCCGCCTCTCCAGCGCCGCGGGCCTCGACCTGGTGAGGAGCGCGAAAGCCGAAGGACTGCCCGTCACCTGCGACGTCTCGGTCAACCACCTGCACCTGTCCGAACACGACATCGGGTACTTCAACCCGCACTGCCGGCTGGTGCCTCCGTTGCGCAGCCTGCGCGACCGGGACGCGCTGCGGGCCGGACTGGCTGACGGCACCGTGGACGCCCTGGTGTCCGACCACTCGCCGGTGGACGCCGAATACAAACAGGTTCCCTTCGAAGCTGCGGAAACCGGCGCCACCGGCCTCGAGCTGCTGCTGCCCCTGGCCCTGCAATGGGCCCGCCAGGATGGCATCCCGCTGGCTCAGGCCCTGTCGCGCATCACGGCCGATCCTGCGCGCATCCTCGGCGTGCCGGCTGGGCAGATCGGGCCGGGCAGTCCGGCGGACCTGTGCATCTTCAATCCGGAACAGGAATGGGTGGTCTCGCCCCAAACGCTCAAAAGCCAGGGAAAAAACACCCCGTTCCTCAACCTGCCCTTGCTGGGCAAAGTGTCCCATACCATCGTGGGCGGCTTCCTGATCTACGAAGACGCCCGCGCCTGAGGTCGAACATCATGAATCCCTTGCTTGATTTTTCGGGTCTGCCACGCTTTGCCGACATTCGTCCCGAGCACGTGGGCCCGGCCATCGATGCCCTGGTCGAAGAAAACGGACGCATCCTGGAACAGGTGCTGGCCGAGGCCGGATCCCCATCCTGGGAGCGTTTCGTCCTCCCGCTGGAAGAGGCCAACGAGCGGCTCTCGCGCGCCTGGGGCCAGGTCGCCCACCTCAATGCCGTGGTCAACACGCCGGCCCTGCGCGACGCCTACAATGCCACGCTGCCGAAAGTCACCCAGTACTGGGCGGAACTTGCGCAGAACGAACGCCTCCACGCAGGCTACAAGGCCCTGCGCGCAAGCGCGGCATTCGGCGCGCTGCCCCCGGCACGCCAGCGCATCGTGGAAAACGAGCTGCGCGATTTCCGCCTGGGAGGCGCCGAACTGCCGCCAGAGCAAAAATCCCGCTTCCTGGAAATCCAGGAAAGCATGGCCGCCACCGGCGCCCGTTTCGAGCAGAACATCCTGGACGCCACCAACGCTTTCGGCCACTTCGTGACCGATGCCGCCGACCTGCAAGGACTGCCCGACGACGTGATCGAAGCCGCCCGCGAAGCGGCCCTGAAAGACGGGCAGCCCGGCTGGAAGCTGACACTGCACGCCCCGTGCTACCTGCCCGTCATGCAGTATGCCGAAGCCCGCCCGCTGCGTGAACGCATGTACCGCGCCTACGCCACCCGCGCGTCGGAATTCGGCCCCCCCGAATGGGACAACGCGCCGCTCATCCGGAACCTGCTGGCGCTGCGCGCCGAAGAAGCGGCCTTGCTGGGGTTCGGCAATTTCGCCGAACTGTCGCTCGAACCCAAAATGGCCGAATCACCGGAAAAGGTGCTGCATTTCCTGAGGGACCTGGCCGCCCGCGCCAAACCCTATGCGGTGCGCGACTGGGAAGCGCTTGCAGCCTTTGCGCGCGAGGAACTGGGCATGGCGCAAGTGGCTCCCTGGGACGTGGCCTTCGTATCCGAGAAACTCCGGGTCAAGCGCTACGATTTCTCAGACCTGGAAGTCAAGCAGTATTTCCCGGAAGCGCGCGTGCTGGAAGGGCTGTTCGGCGTCATCGAGCGGCTCTACGGACTGAACGTCCGGCCATCGGCCGCGCCCACCTGGCACGAACACGCCCGCTTTTACGAACTGGCCGACCGCAGCGGGGCCCTGGTCGGCCAGTTCTACCTGGATCTCTATGCCCGGTCGGGCAAGCGCGGCGGCGCCTGGATGGACGATGCCATCACCCGGCGGCGGACGGGCTCGCGCATCCAGACCCCGGTGGCTTACCTGACCTGCAATTTTTCAGCTCCCGTGGGCGGCAAGCCGGCCACTTTCACCCACGACGAAGTCATCACCCTGTTCCACGAATTCGGGCACGGCCTGCACCACCTGCTCACGCAAATGGAAGACCTTCCGATTTCAGGCATCAACGGGGTGGAGTGGGACGCGGTGGAACTGCCCAGCCAGTTCATGGAAAATTTCTGCTGGGAATGGGATGTCCTGGCGCACATGACGCAACATGTGGACAGCGGTGAGGCGCTGCCGCGCCCCCTGTTCGAACGCATGACGGCGGCGCGCCATTTCCAGAGCGGCATGCACACGGTACGCCAGATCGAATTTGCCCTGTTCGACATGGAACTGCATACCGGGCCGGTTTCCGGCGACGACCCGCTGGCCCTGCTGGAACGCATCCGGGACGAAGTGGCCGTGGTCCGGCCACCGGCCTGGCATCGTTTCCCCAACAGCTTCTCCCATATTTTCGCGGGAGGCTATTCCGCCGGCTACTACAGCTACAAATGGGCGGAAGTCCTGTCCGCCGATGCCTACAGCCTGTTCGAGGAAAACGGCATTTTCGACGCGCCGACGGGCGAGCGCTTCCGCCGCGAAATCCTGGCGCGCGGCGGCAGCCGTCCCGCGCTGGACTCCTTCGTGGCCTTCCGGGGGCGTGCACCGGCCCTCGACGCGCTGTTGCGCCACCACGGCATGGCGCCGACGACGGCGCCTCCGGCTCACTGACTGTGGATGGCTTCGCCGGCGCGGATGAAATTGAAGGACCGGGTGATACTCACCAGATCGGTTTCGGCCCGCATGGCCGGCGTGAACGGCTGAAACGGCGCCGCCATCCGGACGATGCGGCGCGCCGCGTCGTCCAGGTCGGGACTTCCCGAAGACTGCTTGATTTCCACCAGCGCCAGAGTGCCGTCCTGCCGGATGGTGGCTGTCAGACGCACCACGCCGTAGAGCCGCCGCCCGGCCACCGGCGGCGGATAGTTCACGCTGCCCACCTGTTCCACTTTCTGGCGGTACGCCTCCTCGTAGGGACCGAAAACCTCGTCGCGCGTCTGGGCTGAGAGGTTGCGCACCCGCTTTCCGGCAAACGGATCGGTCACTTCGCGCCGGATCATTTCCATGCTGCGCAGGCGCAGGTCGTCGGGCGAGACGGTGGCGGGCTTCGGGGCCGGGGGTTGCGCATCCCGGGATTCGGCCGGCACCGGCACGGGCGGCGCCGAAGCGGCCGATGCCGCTGATGCGGCCGGCGCCGGCCGCAGCGGCGGCGCGAAGCGCTTCTCCGGCTCTTCTGCCTGCCCGGGCCGGGCGACCGCATCCGTGTCCGGCTGCTCAAGCACGATGTTGAGGGAAACGTCCGGCGAGCGCGCCCCCCGCTGCGGGCGCACCGGAAAGGCGGTCAGGAGCGCCCCGTGCACCAGCACTGAAATCGCCATGGCCAGGCCCAGCCGCTGGCTGCGGTTCAAAGCGATGCCTCCTCGGGAAGCGGTTCGATGACCGCTTTCAGGTGGCACACCGCGGCGAGTTCCCACAGGTCGACGCGCTCCACGCGCAAACGCACCATCGTCCCCGGCGGCAGCTGGCCTGCCCCGTGCGCCTTGACCACCAGCGGCACGCCGGAAAGCCGCGCCGACCCGTCGCGCAGCATCATCGCATCAATTTCCCGGACCTCTTCCTGCAGGAGCCACCGGAGGCTCCAGTAGCGTTCCATGCCCCGCTGAAACTCGTTGTAGGCGTCGTAGGCCGTCTCGAATTCGCGCGCCACCAGGGAAAGGGTTTCCGGTTTCGTCGCAAAGCAGGGCCCCTTTCCCTCCAGCAGGCTGATCAGCTGCCACTGGTTGACGAGATCCACATAACGGCGCAACGGCGAACTCGCCCAGGCGTACTGGGCCACGCCCAGCCCCTGGTGCGGGGCCGGATCGACGGACAGTCCGGTCCTGCCGTTGGCCTGGATGCGGTACAGGGCCGGGATTTCCGCGGCCGCAAGCGCCGCGCCCCAGGCCGAATTCACTTCGATCATGAGTTCCGACACGAGGGTATCCAGGGGAGAGCCACGCGGCCGCTCCGTGATCGTGACGTGTTCGCCTTCCACCACGAAATTGAAGTCCTGGTACCGCTGGGGAGGGCGGTCCTGCACCCCGCGCCGTTTCGCAAGCTGGCGGGCCAGCAGCCACAGCACGCGCAGGCGCTCATGAAACGGGTGCGGTCCGGTGCCGGCTTCCGGGTCAAACTGCGACTCCAGTTCGTGCAGCCGCAAATTGCTTTCCACGAAAACCCGTTCGATGCGCGATTCCCGCCCGACGATTTCAAAATCCTCCGGACGGACCGTGAGCACCAGGGACAGGACGGGGTTGATGCGGCCTTCCAGCAGGGTATGGGCCCGAATGACCTGCTCGGGCAACATGGCGATCTTGTCTCCGGGCATGTACACGGTGGACAAGCGCGACCGGGCCAATGCGCCCAGCGGCGAATCGGGTTCGAATCCAAGGCCCGGGGCGGCAATGTGAATGCCCACTTTCAATGTACCGTCCGGAGCCGGGGTGATGCTGAAGGCATCGTCGATTTCCGTGGTAAACGCATCGTCGATGCTGAATGCGCGGGCTTCGGAAAGGGGCCAGCGGGAAAAGTCCTGCAGCAGCGGATACGTCGCTTCGGCGGGCAGGGCCCCGAAATAATCGAACCGGAACCGCCCTTCATGCCAGGCACGGCTGTCCCGCAGGGCGCCGCAATGGGCCAGGAGCTGGGGAATGGGCAGGTGCATGGCCGCACTCGCCGCGTCCAGCGTCTTGTGCGCCCAGGAATTCTTGTCGGGGCGATAGAGCAGGACCGGCAACCCTTCTGCCAGCCAGGGCGGCAACACGCCGGCCCGGATGGATTCGATCGCTTCCTGTTTCTGGACTTCCTGCTGTCGCTTGCGCTCGAGCCCTGCCAGGGCGGCCCTCAGGCTGGCCTCCGGGGCGGGACGGTAACGCCCATGGCCCTTCCGGTAGAAATACATGGGGGAGGCGTGGAGGCGGAACAATACGGCAGCCAGATCCACCGGCCCCGGCCGGTGCCCCACATACAGTTCGGCAAGGGTTTCAAACCCCACGTCCTCTTCCGGCGTGCAGGCCGACCAGAGCAGTTGCACGTCGATCTCCGGTGACAGGGACTGGGCCGCCTGCTGAAGTTCTCCGGCCGAAGGGCGCTCAAAGCGGAACAGGACTGCCCCGGCCTTGATCTTGCTGCGCTTGCCGTGGGGCGCTTCCACCTGCAGGCTCTGGACATTGTCCGCCAGCACGGAAGCCGCCTTGAGTTCGCCGTTTTCTTCGTAGAACACGTTCATGGCGTTGCCTGCTCGCCTGCAAGGCGTTTCAGGATCCTGTCATGGAGCCCCTCGAAACTGCCGTTGCTCATCACCAGCACCTGATCCCCGGCACGCGCCTCCTTCACGACAGCATCAGCGAGGCTGTCAATTTCATTGACAGCAAGCACCCGCTTTCCAAGCGGTTTCAGGGCCGCCGCCACATCCCAACCCACTTGCGCGCCGTAGCAAAACACCCGGTCGGCGCCTTCCAGGCTGGCTGCCAGCGAATCCGCCCAGATGCCGAGCTTCATGGTGTTCGAGCGCGGCTCGATCACGGCCAAAATCCGGGCCTGCGCTCCGACACTGCGACGCAGGCCCGCAAGGGTGGTCCGGATGGCAGTCGGATGGTGGGCAAAATCGTCGTACACCGTGATTCCGTGAACCGTGCCCCGCACTTCCATCCGGCGCTTCACGCCCCGGAACCGCCCGAGGGATTTGAGCCCCTCTTCCAGGCCAATGCCCGCATGGCGCGCGGCCAGAAGGGCTGCCAATGCGTTCAGGCGGTTATGCTCTCCCAGCAGCGGCCAGGAGTCGAGCACGCCTGCCGCCTGGCCTCCGTGCAACACTGAAAGTCGGCCGGGCGGCTCGGCCTGTCCGGTCTCCCATTCCCCGGCCTTGCCAAACCACTCCACCGGAGTCCAGCTGCCCCGGGCCAGCACGCGCCCGAGCGCATCGTCTCCCCCGTTGACCACCAGCAGGCCGTTGCGCGGCACGGTCCGCACCAGGTGGTGGAACTGTGTTTCTATGGCCGCCAGGTCGGGGAAAATATCCGCATGATCGAATTCGAGGTTGTTGAGAATGGCAACCCGGGGCCGGTAGTGCACGAATTTGGAACGCTTGTCGAAAAAAGCCGTGTCGTATTCGTCCGCTTCGATCACGAACCAGGGACGCTCAGGCTGCCCGCCCGTCCGGTTCCAGCCTCCGGGCAAACGGGCGGAAACGGCAAAGTTTCCCGGAACGCCCCCGATCAGGAACCCGGGCGAAGCGCCGGCCGCTTCGAAAATCCAGGCTGCCAGCGATGCCGTGGTGGTTTTCCCATGGGTGCCGGCAACGGCCAGCACGCGGCAGCGGCCGAGGATGTTGTCGGCGAGCCACTGCGGTCCCGACACGTAGGGCAGCCCCCGGTCCAGGATCGCTTCCATCAGCGGATTGCCGCGCGATACGACGTTGCCGATGACGAACAGGTCAGGCGCCAGCCCAAGCTGCCCTTCGTCGAACCCCTCGATGAGGGCAATACCCTGCTGTTCCAGCTGGGTGCTCATGGGAGGGTAGACCTGCGCATCGCAGCCGGTCACCCGGTGTCCGGCCGCCTGGGCCAGCACGGCCACGCCGCCCATGAAGGTCCCGCAGATGCCCAAAATGTGGATGTGCACGGCGATTCCCGAAAGCCTACGGGTTGGCGTGGGGATCGTACCCCAGAATCGGTGCCAGCCAGCGTTCAGCTTCGTCGAGGGCCATGCTTTTGCGACGGGCATAGTCCTCCACCTGGTCCCGGGCCACTTTTCCCACGGCAAAATAGGTGCTGTCGGGGTGGGAAAAATAAAAGCCGCTCACCGCCGCCGTCGGCCACATGGCGTAACTTTCCGTCAGATGGATGCCGGTATGGCGCTCCGCCTCCAGCAAGTCAAACAGGGTCCGCTTTTCCGTGTGGTCGGGGCAGGCCGGGTATCCTGGCGCAGGACGAATGCCACGGTACCGTTCGGCGATGAGGGCCTCGTTGTCCAGCTGCTCCTCTGGGGCGTAGGCCCAGAATTCGCGGCGCACCCGGGCGTGCAGCCATTCGGCAAAGGCTTCGGCCAGCCTGTCGGCGAGCGCCTTGAGCAGGATGGCGCTGTAGTCGTCATGGCGTGCCTCGAATTCCGCCAGCTTGGCATCGATGCCCAGTCCCGCGGTCACGGCAAAAGCACCCACATGGTCCTTGAGCCCCGTGCTTTGCGGTGCGACAAAATCGGCAAGGCAAAGATTATGGCGGTCGGCCGGCTTTTCGTTCTGCTGGCGCAGGAAGTGCAGCACGCGAACCGCTTCCCGGCGGCTTTCGTCCGCATAAATCGCCACGTCGTCGCCCGCGCCCACCGTGGCCGCAGGGAAAAACCCCACCACGCCGCTCGCCGTGAGCCAGCGCTCCCCGATCAGCCGCCCGAGCATGGCCTGGGCGTCGTCGAACAGGCTACGCGCCGCTTCACCGACCGTCTCGTCCCGCAGGATGGCCGGATAGCGCCCGGTCAGCTCCCAGGTCTGAAAAAATGGCGTCCAGTCGATGAAGGGGACCAGCTCCTGCAGCGGCACGTCCGGCAGCGGCCTGACGCCCAGGAAAACGGGGGCCGGCGGCCGGTAGATCGCCCAGTCGGTCTTGAGGCCGCGCTGGCGCACGGCCGCCAGTTCCAGAAGCGTTCCCTGCCCTTTTTTCCCTTCATGCAGCGCCCTGACCTTCTGCATGTCCGCCTTGACGTCCCGCACGTAGCCTTCGCGCAGGTCCGGGCTCAGCAGCTGCGTGCACACGCCGACGGCGCGCGAGGCGTCGGGCACGTACACGGTGGTCCCCTGGTAGTGGGGGGCGATCTTGACGGCCGTGTGGACGCGCGACGTGGTGGCTCCGCCGATCAGCAGCGGCACGTCGAACCCTTCGCGCTGCATTTCGCGGGCCACGTGCGCCATTTCCTCAAGCGAGGGGGTGATGAGCCCGGAGAGGCCGATGATGTCGGCCTTCTCGTCGCGGGCCACCTGCAAAATCCTTTCGCAGGGCACCATCACGCCCAGGTTGACCACGTCGAAGTTGTTGCACTGGAGCACGACCGCCACGATGTTCTTGCCGATGTCGTGCACGTCGCCCTTGACCGTGGCCAGCACGATCTTTCCCTTGGAGCGGGCATTGCCGGACTTTTCCGCTTCGATGTAAGGCACCAGGTGCGCGACCGCCTGCTTCATCACCCGGGCGGACTTGACCACCTGCGGCAGGAACATTTTCCCTGCCCCGAACAGGTCGCCCACCACGTTCATGCCATCCATCAAGGGCCCTTCGATGACCTGGATCGGACGTTCGCTTTGCAGCCGCGCCTCTTCGGTGTCCTCGAGGATATACGTGTCGATGCCCTTGACGAGCGCGTGGGTCAGGCGCTCGCGCACCGGCGCCTTGCGCCAGGACAGGTCTTCGCCCTGGGCGCGCATGCCGGCGCCTTTGACACGTCCCGCGAAAGCCACCATGCGTTCGGCCGCGTCCGGCCGCCGGTCCAGGATGATGTCCTCCACATGCGTCAGCAGGTCCTGCGGGATTTCCGCGTACACGCCCAGCTGGCCGGCATTCACGATCCCCATCGTCATCCCTGCGCGAATGGCATGGTAGAGAAACGCCGTGTGGATCGCTTCGCGAACTGCATCGTTGCCCCGGAACGAAAAGCTCACGTTGGACACGCCGCCGCTCACCTTGGCGTAGGGCAGGGTCTCGCGGATGATGCGGGTCGCCTCGATGAAGTCGAGTGCGTACCGGCTGTGCTCTTCGATGCCGGTGGCGATGGCGAATATGTTGGGGTCAAAAATGATGTCTTCGGGCGGATATCCGACCTTTTCCGTCAGCAGCCGGTAGGAGCGGGCGCAAATCTCCACCTTGCGCTCGCGGCTGTCGGCCTGGCCCTGTTCGTCGAAGGCCATCACGATGACGGCTGCGCCATAGCGCCGCACCAGCCTGGCGCGGTGCAAGAACTCCGCCTCGCCTTCCTTCAGGCTGATGGAATTGACGACCGGTTTTCCCTGGATGCATTTCAGGCCGGCTTCCAGCACGGTCCAATCCGAGGAGTCGATCATGACGGGCACACGGGAGATGTCCGGCTCGGAAGCCACGAGATTCAGAAAGCGCTTCATGGCCTCTTTCGAATCCAGCATCGCTTCGTCCATGTTGACGTCGATGATCTGGGCGCCGTTTTCCACCTGGCTGCGGGCGACCGAAAGGGCTTCGCCGAAATTTCCGGCCAGGATCATGCGGGCAAACGCCTTCGAGCCGGTCACGTTGGTCCGTTCGCCCACGTTCACGAACAGTGAATCGGCCCCGATGTTCAGGGGCTCCAGGCCGGACAGCCGCGTCATCGGCTCGATGGCGGGAACCCTGCGCGGCGCGATGTCCCGCACGGCATCGGCGATCGCCTGGATATGCGCCGGCGTCGTGCCGCAGCATCCGCCCACGATGTTCAGAAAGCCGGACTGGGCGAACTCCTTCAGGAGCGCTGCGGTTTCTGCCGGGCCTTCGTCGTAGCCCGATTCTGCCAACGGATTGGGCAGCCCCGCGTTGGGATGCGCGCTCACGTACGTGTCGGCGATTCTCGCCAGCTCTTCGATGTAGGGCCGCATCAGGGCGGCGCCCAGCGCGCAGTTGAGCCCGATGGACAGGGGCCGGATGTGGCGCAGCGAGTTCCAGAACGCTTCCGTGGTCTGACCGGTCAGGGTTCGGCCGCTCTGGTCCGTGATCGTCCCGGAAATCATCACCGGCAGGCGGACGCCTTTTCTTTCGAAATAGTCGTCGATGGCAAACAGCGCGGCTTTGGCGTTGAGGGTGTCGAAAACGGTTTCCACCAGCAGGATCTGGACACCCCCGGCCACAAGCCCTTCGATCGCTTCGGAGTAGGCGCCCACCAGGGTGTCGAAATCGACGTTCCGGAACGCCGGGTCGTTGACGTCGGGCGAAATGGAGGCCGTGCGCGTGGTCGGGCCCAGCACGCCGGCGACGAATCGCGGCTTGTGAGGGGTCTTGCGGGTGGCCTCGTCGGCCACTTCGCGCGCCAGGGCCGCGGCCGTGCGGTTGATTTCCCCCACCAGGTCGGCCATGCGGTAATCTTCCATGGAGACCGCGTTGGCATTGAACGTGTTGGTTTCAATGATGTCCGCGCCCGCGTCCAGGTAGGCTTGGTGGATGCCGCGAATGATGCCGGGCTGCGTCAGCACCAGCAGGTCGTTGTTGCCACGGAGGTCGTGCGGAAAATCCCGGAAGCGCTCGCCGCGATAGTCCGCTTCGCCAAGCTTGTAGCCCTGGATCATGGTTCCCATGGCGCCATCCAGCATCAGGATGCGTTCCTGCAACAGGGAATGTAAAAGTGGCGTGATGTCGGACATAGGCCCGATATGCTATCACGAGGCCCTCCTGCCTTGCGGCCGAAAGGGCTTGCGGGAAAAAAAGGGGGCGCCCCGAAGGCGCCCCAAGCTCTTGACAGCGGAGGACTGTTATTCGACGCGTTCTCCGTGCAGCGCAAGGTCGAGGCCTTCCCGCTCCTCTTCTTCGCTGACACGCAGACCGATCACCATGTCGATGACCTTCAGGATGATGAAGGACATCACGAACCCATAGACCAGGGTGACGGAGACGCCCAACGCCTGGGTCATGAGGCTGCCGTCCACCCCGCTGATTTCCTTGACGTTGAACACGCCGGTCAGCAAGGCGCCGACCACGCCGCCGATGCAGTGAACGCCAAAGGCATCCAGGGAATCGTCGTACCCCAGCATGTGCTTGAGGCTGGTGGCGGCCCAGAAGCAGATCACCCCGGCGGCGATGCCGATGACCAGCGCCCCGCCCGTCGCCACGAAACCGGACGCCGGAGTGATGGCCACCAGCCCTGCGACGGCGCCTGACGCGATGCCCAGCACGCTCGGCTTGCCTTTGGACATCCATTCGGCAAACATCCAGGCGAGGGCGGCGGCAGCCGTCGCCACCTGGGTGACGGTCATCGCCATCCCGGCACGGCCGTCCGCAGCCACGGCAGAACCGGCATTGAAGCCGAACCAGCCCACCCACAGAAGCGATGCGCCGATCAGGGTGAGGGACAGGTTATGGGGCGCCATGGGCTCCTTGCCGTAACCGACGCGCTTGCCCAAAACCAGTGCAGCGGCAAGGCCTGCGATCCCGGCGTTGATGTGCACCACGGTACCACCCGCGAAATCCAGAACCCCTTTGCCCGCCAGCCAGCCGCCCGGTTCCCAGACCCAATGTGCGATCGGCGAATACACCACGAGCGACCAGATCCCCATGAACCAGAGCATGGCGGAGAATTTCATGCGCTCGGCAAACGCTCCGGCAATGAGGGCGGGGGTGATGATGGCAAACGTCATCTGGAACATCATGTATACCGATTCCGGAATGGTCGTCGCCGCGTGGTGCACCATCACTTTCTTCGCTTCATTCTGGTAGAGCATGCCGTTGAGCATGAACCGGCTCAAGCCGCCCAGCCATTCGGAGCCTGGCATGAAGGCGAGGCTGTAGCCCGCCACCACCCAGAGCACCGTGACCAGGGAGCAGATGGCAAAACTCTGCATGAGCGTCCCCAGAACGTTCTTCTTGCGCACCATCCCGCCGTAAAAAAGAGCGAGTCCGGGGATGGTCATGAGCAGCACCAGTGCCGTGGAACTCAGCATCCAGGCCGTGTCGCCGGAATTGATCTTGTCGGTCCCCACCAGAAACGGCTTGGTGGGCGCCGCGTCGGCGGGAGCCGCCGCAGGGGCAGGCGCAGCAGCTGCCGGTGCCGCTGCAGCGGGAGCCGCCGGAGCAGCCGCGTCGTCGGCCAGGGCATGGCCGGAGCCGATGGCCAAGGCCAGAACCAGCATGGCGGCCTTGAACGTGTTCAACAATGTTTTCATGGTGGCGTCCCCTTACAGCGCGTCGGCGCCGGTTTCCCCGGTCCGGATGCGCACGACTTGTTCCAGGTCATAGACGAAAATTTTTCCGTCCCCGATCTTTCCGGTGTTGGCGGATTTTTCGATCGCCTCGATCACGCGGTCCAGCATTTCGGTTTTCACCGCAGCTTCCAGCTTGACCTTCGGCAGGAAATCCACGACATATTCCGCCCCCCGGTAGAGTTCGGTATGCCCCTTTTGCCGTCCAAATCCCTTCACTTCCGTCACGGTAATGCCCTGAACGCCGATGGCGCTGAGCGCTTCCCGCACTTCGTCAAGCTTGAACGGCTTGATGATTGCAGTTACGAGCTTCATGTTGCCTCCTGATGAGATGGTCGTAGCATTTTCAGAACTTGTAGATTCCCTGGACGCCCACGGTGGTCATGGAGGTCTGGGGCAGGCCGCTGGAATCGAGGAAGACGCCCTTGTCGGCATGGTCGGCCCGCACTTCGCCGCGCATTTCGAAGTTCTTCAC
>JAKBBG010000042.1 GCA_021826025.1 Pseudomonadota bacterium
CAATCAGGCATGAAGGATGAGGTGGACAACCGGTTCTGGACGCGCCTGGGAGGGCAGTTCATGACGGCAGGGCTTGCCCGCATCATCGCGCAGCCGGAAGGCAACGTCACGGTGCTGGGCGGAATGGGAAACAGCCTTGCAACGGATGCGGCCGGCCAGATCCTGGTGGATACGGCGCGCGTGGGTTTTGCGGCGAACGCGACGGTGGGGCCGGTCATCGTGATCAAGCGCGGCTACCCCTTCGTCATCATGGTCAACCGCGACATGGATTTTGCGGCGCTCGGGCGCTAGTCCACCTTCATGGGCAGGATCACCATGAACATCCCCTGCAGGTGCAGGATCCGCTGCATGGTCAGCGCCGTCTGGTTGTGCAGGAACCGGGTGAGCCAGTTGTCGTGCACGAAAATGAGCTTGCTTGCAAAGAAAACGCAGCTGGGAAACTCTTCCCGCACCTTGAGCGCGAGCTTGGTCAGTTCTTCCACGCGGTCGGTCCCGAAGGCTTCATAGGCCTTGGCGGCAATGCCGTTGCGGTGCGAAAAATTGACGTAGTAGCTGCAGACGCTGTGCACTTCGCGCTGCAGCCCTTCGAGGGAGCCTTCGCCGCCGTAGCTTTGGGAGTCCACAGCACCCACGCTCAGGAAAACGAAATTCTTGAAAATGTTCGGAAAAAGCCGCTGCACCCAGAGGATCGTATGCATGCCGGCACCGCGCGAACGGCTGATCATGAACACGGCCGTGGGCGCCTGCGGGTCGAGGGGGGGCGGGCTTGCCACGGGTTCGGCGGGCAGCGTGGCGAGCAGGGCGTCGGCCCGGGCCATTTGCGCTTCCGTTTCGCGGTAGTGCCACCGGATCAGGAGACAGGCGCCAATCACGGAACTCGTGATGAGCGCGGTCATCCATCCCCCTTCAAAGAACTTTTCCACGAGCGTGATGACGAGGATGCTGCTTGCCACCACGAGGCCGACCACGGAAAGGGCAAAGCGGGTCAGCCAGCGGGGTTGCTCGCTGCGGTGCTTCCACCAGTAAATGCACAGGCCCAGGAGCGAGAGGGTGAATGTGAGGAACACGTTGATGCTGTAGAGCACGGCGAGCAGGTCCACCAGTCCGCCGCTCCAGAGGAGGATCAGGATGGCCGCAAACCCCATGATCAGGATGCCGTACTTGGTGACGAGGCGGCTGGACAGGGAGCTGAACTGGGTTGGAGCCCAGCCGTCGTTGGCCATGTTGGCGAGCACTGCCGGCCCACCCAGCAGGCCGGTGTTGGCGGCCACGTAGAGCAGGGCCCCTTCCAGCAGCAGCGTGATGGTGAGCAGCAGGTAGGACGGGCCTTCGCCCAGATGGAGCGACGCGATGACGGAACGGAACGCCACCGCGTTGAGGGTTTCTCCGGGAGAAGGTCTGGCGTTCCAGAGCAGATACAGCAGGATGATGCCGGCCGCCGTGAAGGCGAGGGATAGCGCCATGTAGAACATGGTGATTTTCCCGGTGTGCACGCGCGGCTCCTTGAGCGCGTTGATGTTGTTGGAGACCGCCTCGATGCCGGTATAGGTACCGCCGCCCAGGGAATAGGCCCGCAGGAACAGGGAGGCCACGAACACCCATCCCATCTGGCCGGCGAGGGCGTGGGTTTCCCCCAGGGTTGCGCTCACGATGGCGGGAAGTTCCGAACCCCGCACGGCGATGCCGTAGACGATGATGAACACGTGGGTGACGACGAACCCGAGAAAAATCGGGGTCAGCACCTTGATGCTTTCCTTCATGCCTCTCAGGTTGAGAAACATCAGCAGCAGCGTGAGGGCGAGTTCCGCGAACAGCTTTTGCGATTGCCAGGAAGGCGGGCCCAGGCTGAAGAGGGCGTCCACGCCGCTCGCCACGGAAATGGCGATGGTGAGCACGTAATCCACGATGAGCGCCGCCCCGCTGACCAGCCCGGCATGGGGCCCGATGAGCTGGGTGGCCACCCTGTAGCCCCCGCCTCCCATGGGAAAAAGCTCGATGACCTGGTTGTAGGCGGTGGAAATCAGGAAAACCGTCAGCGCCGTGGCGAGCGCCAGGTACAGGCTCAGGTGGGTGTGGGTGCCCAGGGCCTTGAAAGCCTCCTCCGGTCCGTATGCCGAGGAGGACAGCCCGTCGGCCCCGAGGCCGACCCAGGCAAAAAAGGCGATGAGGGCGATGTGCTGGCGCGTTTCAGGCGCCAGGGGGTCTCTCGGCGGTCCGAACAGCACCGCCGAGAGTTTTCCCGCGATATTTCGAGCCATGGGTCAGACGGCGCTGGGCAAGGGCTTCTCCGGATCGAGGCCGTACTTTTTCAGGGCTTCCGCAACCCGGGACGCCGGGATGACGCCGTCTGCAGCCAGGGCTCCGAGCGCGGCAAGCGTAATGTAGTAGCGGTCCACTTCGAAGAAGTGGCGCAGCTTGGCGCGCGTGTCGGAGCGTCCGAACCCGTCGGTTCCCAGCGTGACGTAACGGCGGGGGACGAAGGCCCGGATCTGCTCTGTGAATGTCTTGATGTAGTCCGATGCGGCGATGACCGGGCCCGCGGTGGGCTCGAGGCATTGCTCCACATAGGACTTGCGCTGGGGCTGGTCCGGATGGTGGCGGTTCCAGCGCGCCGCCGCCTGCCCTTCGCGCCCCAGTTCGTTGAAGCTCGGGGCGCTCCAGACATTGCTGGACACGCCCCAGTCCTGTTCGAGCAGGTCGGCTGCGGCGATCGCTTCGCGCAGGATGGTGCCGGACCCCAGGAGCTGGACCACGGGGCCTTTGGCCTTGGCGCCTTTCCTGAAAAGGTACATGCCCTTGAGAATGCCTTCCTGCACCCCTTCGGGCATGGCCGGATGACTGTAATTCTCGTTCATGAGGGTGATGTAATAGAACACGTCTTCGTGGTTCTGGAGCATGCGCCGCAGGCCGTCCTGGATGATCACGGCCACTTCATAGGCGAACGTGGGGTCGTAGGACACGCAGTTCGGAATGAAGGAGGCATGCACCTGGCTGTGGCCGTCCTCGTGCTGAAGCCCTTCGCCGTTGAGGGTGGTCCGCCCAGCGGTGCCGCCCAGCAGGAACCCGCGGGCACGCATGTCGCCGGCCGCCCAGGCGAGGTCTCCCACGCGCTGGAAGCCGAACATGGAATAGAAAATGTAGAAGGGGATGGTGGTGACCCCGTGGCTCGAATAGGCGGTGGCGGCTGCGATCCACGAAGAGAAGGCGCCGGCTTCGTTGATCCCTTCCTGCAGGATCTGGCCGTTCACGTCTTCCCGGTAGTACATGAGCTGGTCATGGTCCTGCGGCTCGTAGAGCTGGCCCACGGAAGAATAGATCCCGAGGCTGCGGAACATGCCTTCCATCCCGAAGGTGCGCGATTCGTCGGGCACGATGGGCACCACCAGCTTGCCCAGTTCCTTGTCGCGCGTGAGCGCGGTCAGGATGCGCACGAAAGCCATCGTGGTGGACAGCTGCCGCTCTTCGCTGCTCTGGAGCAGCGCCTGGAACGCGGAAAGTTCCGGCACCTTGAGCGGAGGCACCTGCGAGCGGCGCACCGGCAGGTAGCCTCCCAGGGCTTCGCGCCGGCTTTTCAGGTACTGCACTTCGGGGCTGCCTTCGGGTGGCCGGTAGAAGGGGGTTTCGGCGATGACTTCGTCCGAAATGGGCAGCTGGAAGCGGTCGCGGAACTGCTTGAGCGAGTTTTCGCCCATCTTCTTCTGCTGGTGGGTGATGTTCTGGCCTTCCCCCGCTTCCCCCATGCCGTAGCCCTTGATGGTCTTGGCCAGGATCACGGTGGGCTGCCCCTTGTGCTGCACGGCGGCGAGATAGGCGTTGTAGACCTTGTACGGGTCGTGGCCGCCCCGCGTGAGACGCCAGATTTCATCGTCCGACATGTTGGAGACGAGGCGGGCGAGTTCGGGATATTTTCCGAAGAAATGCTTGCGCACGTAAGCGCCGTCGTGGGCCTTCATGCTCTGGTATTCGCCGTCCACCACTTCCATCATGCGCTGCAGAAGCAGGCCGCTGCGGTCCTTGGCGATGAGGGCGTCCCACTGGCTGCCCCAGATGACCTTGATCACGTTCCATCCGGCGCCGCGAAAATCCGCTTCCAGTTCCTGGATGATCTTGCCGTTGCCGCGTACCGGGCCGTCGAGGCGCTGCAGGTTGCAGTTCACCACGAAAATGAGGTTGTCGAGGCGTTCGCGCGAGGCGAGCGAAATGGCGCCCAGGGATTCCGGCTCGTCCATTTCACCGTCGCCCATGAAAGCCCAGACCTTGCGGTTTTCCACATGGGCGATGCCGCGGTTTTGCAGATACTTCATGAAGCGCGCCTGGTAGATGGCCATGAGGGGCCCCAGGCCCATGGAAACCGTGGGCATCTGCCAGAAATTGGGCATAAGCCAGGGATGGGGGTAGCTCGGCAGGCCGCCGCCGTCCACTTCCTGGCGGAACCGGGTCAGCTGCTCTTCGCTGATGCGCCCTTCCAGAAAGGCGCGCGCATAGATGCCGGGGGCGGAATGGCCCTGGATGTAAATCAGGTCGCCGCCGTGCTCTTCCGTCGGGGCGTGGAAGAAGTGGTCGAAGCCCACGTCGTAGAGGGTGGCCGCCGACTGGAAGCTTGCGATGTGTCCGCCCAGCTCGCTCGAAGAGCGGTTGGCGCGCACCACCATGGCCAGCGCGTTCCAGCGGATGAGGGAGCGGATGCGGTGTTCCATTTCCGGGTCGCCGGGCATGGGAACCTCGAGCGACGGCGGAATGGTGTTGATGTATGCCGTGTTGGCGCTGTAGGGCAGGAATGCGCCGGAACGGCGGGCCTTGTCGATCAGCTGTTCGAGCAGGTAATGGGCCCGTTCCGGCCCTTCCAGTTCCAGGACGCTTTCAAGGGCGTCCAGCCATTCTTGGGTTTCTTGTTTGTCGTTGTCGGGCAGGGCGGACATTCGAAATACCTCGCGATCAGCGGTTGTTTACACAGGGAAGTGCGGCGGGATCACCGGCCGGAATGCTAATATTAAAGCTTATGGGTGCAGTTGGCGAGGGCGGCGCGTGAACGAATCGCAGCGGCAGGCATGGTGGGCACTGGGGAACGGGCTCGATCCCGTCCGTTGCGCCGTGGTCCATCCGTGTGAAGCCGGCGCGCTCAAGGGGGCGCTGGAAGCCGGGCAGGCCGGGCTGATCGTGCCCGTTCTGGTGGGGCCGGAAGGCCGGATCCGGGAACTCGCGCAACGCGAAGGCATCGACCTCTCCGGCGTCGAAGTGGTGCCGGCGCCCTTCAGCCACGCATCGGCCGAGACGGCCGTGGCGCTCGCCCTCCAGGGACGGGTGGAAGCGCTCATGAAAGGCAGCCTGCACACCGACGAACTCATGCATGCGGCGTTGTCGGCTCCGGAATTCCGGACCAAGCGACGGCTTTCCCACGTGTTCCGCCTGGAAGTGCCGCTGTACGACAAACCGCTGCTCATCACGGACGCTGCGCTCAACATCCGACCCACCCTCTCGGAAAAAGCGGACATCGTCCAGAACGCGGTCGAACTTGCCCAGATCCTGGGCATCGAAAGCCCCAAAGTGGCGATCCTGTCCGCCGTTGAAACGGTGAATCCCGCCATCCCTTCCACGCTCGATGCCGCGGCACTGTGCAAAATGGCGGACCGCGGCCAGATTACCGGCGCCGTGCTGGACGGCCCGCTCGCCTTCGACAGCGCCATTTCGCGGGAGGCGGCAGCCATCAAGCAGTTCCGGTCGCCCGTTTCGGGCGAAGTCGACATCCTCGTGGTGCCCGACCTGGAATCGGGCAACATGCTGGCCAAACAGCTGGAATACCTGGCAGGCGGCACGGCGAGCGGTGTCGTGGTGGGCGGGCGCGTGCCGGTCGCGCTCACCAGCCGGGCCGACGGCGCCCAGGCGCGCATCGGCTCGGCGCTGCTTGCCAAACTGGTGGCCCATCAGAACCGGCGGCAGGCCCCCTGACGCGATGCCCGCAGCGCGCCAGGGGGCCATCCTGTCCGTCAATGCGGGCTCCTCCACGCTCAAATATGCGTTCTATCCGGTGACGCATGGGCAGGTCGGCACTGCTTGCGCCGCCGGCGTCCTGGAGGGACTGGAGCGCGGGGAGGAGGCTTTCGGCCGGGCCCTGGCCCATCTGGTGGCGCAGCTCGACTCCCCGGCAGGCGCCTTGCGCCTGATGGCCGTGGCGCACCGCGTGGTGCACGGCGGTGAACGCTTCCGTGCGGCGGCGCGCGTGGACGATGCCGTCCTGGCAGCCCTCTCCGAACTCAACCCGTTGGCACCCCTGCACCAGCCCCACAACCTGGAAGGCATCCGCCGCCTGCGGGCCCATTGGCCGGACGTGCCCCAGGTCGCCTGCTTCGACACCGCCTTTCATGCCGGCATGCCCGAGCAGGAATGCCGCTTCGCCCTGCCGGAGGCGCTGTTCCGCCAGGGCATCCGCCGCTACGGATTTCACGGCCTGTCCTACCGGCACGTGGTGGACGTCCTCGATGCCAAGCGCGGCCGCGCGACGGGGCGCGGACTGCTGGCCCATCTGGGCAGCGGGGCGAGCCTGTGCGCCGTGCGCGACGGGAAAAGCCAGGCCAGCACCATGGGCTTCACCGCCCTTGACGGCCTGATGATGGGCACCCGCAGCGGGGCGCTCGATCCCGGCGTATTGCTGTACCTGTTGCGCCGGGGTTGGGATGCCGGCCGGCTCGAGCACCTGCTCTACCGGGAGTCGGGTCTGCTGGGTGTGTCGGGCCTGTCGGCCGACCTGCGGGTGCTGCGGGAAAGCGAAGACCCGGCGGCGCGGCGGGCCATCGACCTGTTTGCCGCACGGGTGGTGCGGGAAGCGGGCGCCATGGCAGCGATTCTCGGAGGGCTCGACCTGGTCGCCTTCACGGGCGGCATCGGCGAACACGATGCCGCCATGCGGCGCGACGTGGCGGAACGGCTCGCCTATTTGGGCATACGCCTGGACGGCGAAAAAAACCGTTCGTCGGGCGACGGGGTGCGCGCGATCCATGCGCCGGACAGTTCGGTGGAAGTGTGGGTGGTTCCTGCCGACGAGGGAATGGCCGCAGCGCAGGAAGCCTGGGAGTTGCTTTCCTCAGGCGGCCGGAGCCACCCAGTGCCCTGACTTCCCGCCCAGTTTTTCCAGCAGGCGGATGTCGCCCATGACCATGCCACGGTCCGAGGACTTGCACATGTCGTAGATGGTAAGCAGGCCCACCTGGACGGCCGTGAGGGCTTCCATTTCCACGCCGGTGCGGCCCACGGTTTCCGTGGTGACCGTACAGGTGATGGCGCTGAGTTTCGGTTCCATGGTGAATTCCACCGCCACGCGGGTGAGCGGGATCGGGTGGCAGAGGGGTATCAGGTCCGCGGCGCGCTTGGCGGCCTGGATGGCGGCAAGCCGGGCGATGCCCAGCACGTCCCCCTTGCTCGCGGCACCGTGTTTCACCATGGTGAACGTTTCGGGTTGCATCGTGATGCGCCCGGACGCCCTGGCCACGCGGTGCGTTTCGGATTTCTCAGCCACATCGACCATGTGAGCCTGGCCGGCGCTGTCAAAATGGGTCATGCGTGCTGTCATGGTGTGGGGGCGGTAATTGTAACTAGATGAAAATAAAGCGATTCAATTCGGGGGAACCCAAGCCCCCTCTCAGGTATCATAGCAACATGCGACGCATCCTAGCCATCTTCCTGCTGGCAGCGGGCCTTGTGGGCCTCGCCTGGGCCTATGATTTGCCCGATCTGGGCGACAGTTCGGCCGCGGTTTTTTCGAGCCAGGACGAACAGGCGCTGGGGCGGGAAATCATGTATGACATCCGCAGCGACAGCGCCTATTTCGACGATCCGGAAAGCGTCGACTTCCTCAACAGCGTGGGCAATCACCTGCTGGCCGTCAGCGACGACGCCGTCGGCATGCGTTTCGAGTTTTTCATCATCCAGGACCCCACGCTCAACGCCTTCGCCATGCCGGGCGGTTATGTGGGTGTGCACACCGGCCTCATGCTGGCGGCCGAAAACGAATCGGAACTCGCTTCCGTGCTGGCCCACGAAATTTCCCACGTGACCCAGCACCATATCGCCCGCATGATCGAAGCGCAGAGCAAGAACATGCCGTTTTCCCTCGCCGCCATGGCGGCGGCGATTCTGGCCGCGCGCAGCAATCCCGATGCCAGCATGGGGGCCATCATGGGCGCCCAGGCCGGCTTGGTGCAGTCCCAGCTCAACTTCAGCCGGGAGAACGAACGGGAGGCCGACCGCCTGGGCATTCAGCGGCTGCTCAAGTCGGGCTACGACCCGCGCGCCATGATGACCTTCTTCAGCAAGCTGCAGCGCTTCGGCCGGTTCTACGAAGGCACGTCACCGGCCTACCTCAAGACCCACCCGCTCACCACCGAGCGTCTGGCGGAAATCCAGGACCGCCTGCAATACGTGCCCTACCGGCAGGTTCAGGACGGTCCCGACTTCCAGCTGATCCGTGCGCGCATTGCCGCCCTGGTGGGCACGCCGCGCGAAGGGCTGCACTATTTCGACGGGCGTGATCTCGACCCCAAGCGGCCGGAAGAATGGCCAATGATATACGGCAAGGCCGTGGCCCTGTGGCGCAACGGGCGTCTGGACGAAGCCCAGCGCACGCTGCAGACGGTACGCGCCGTGGCGCCGCCCAATGCGCTGTTCGACAGCCTGGGGGCGGCGATCGTGCATGACCAGGGGAATTTCGACGAGGCGATCAAGCTCTATCGCGCGGCACTGCACCACTACCCCGACCAGCGTGCGCTGAATTACGGCTACATCGGTTCGCTGCTGGACGCCCATCGGGACAAGGAAGCGCTGGATGCGATCGACAACCGGCTGCTGCTGACCCGGACCGATTACCATCTCTACAACCTCCAGGCCAGGGCCTACGCCCATCTCAACAAGGAGCTGCTCAGCCACGAGTCGCTGGCCCAGTCGTATCTGCTGCAGGACAACCTCACCGCCGCGCTCGACCAGCTTCAGATCGCGCAGCGCAGCGGCGACGGGGATTTTTACGAGAATTCTGCCGTGGAGGCGCGTATCCGGGAGCTCAAGAAGCAGCTGGCCGCCAAAGGCAAGAAAAGCGGGAACAGCCGCTTTGCCGACCACTGGCGGGATAAGGCCCTCTGATCAGCGCCGCTGCAGGCGCGCCAGCTGCCCTTCCAGGTCCGACAACGTTTGCGTGAAGCGCGCCAGGCGCTCGCGTTCCTGGGCCACCACCGCCGCCGGCGCGCGCTCGACGAAACCGGCGTTGTCGAGCTTGGCACGGCATTTGGCTTCCTCTTCGCGGGTTTTCGCGACCTGCTTTTCCAGCCGTTCCGTTTCTTCCGCCACATCGACTTCGATTTTCAGCATGAGCTGCACGTCGCCAGCCACGGCCACGGGCGCGTCCGCATCGGGCAAGGCGGGCAGGAGCGAGACTTCCGACAGTCGCGCGAGAAACTGGAGGTAGCCTTCCAGGCCCTGCACCCTGGAGGACTGGCCTCCCATGAGCAGCGGGACCCGTTCGCCCGGACTGAGGTTCATTTCGCTGCGCAGCGTGCGGCAGGCATTCACCAGTTCCTTGAGCAGACCGATGGCGGCGGCGGCTTCCCCGTCGATTTTTTCCTTCTGGGGGAGCGGGTAGGGCTGCAGCATGACGCTCTCGCCGGATTTGCCGGCGAGGGGCGCCACTTTCTGCCAGAGCGCTTCGGTGATGAAGGGAATGAGGGGGTGGGCGAGCCGCAGCGTCGCTTCAAGCACCCGGACCAGGGTGCGGCGGGTGCCGCGCTGGATGGCCGGGTCGGGTTGCGCGAGCTGGGTTTTGGCAAGTTCCAGGTACCAGTCGCAGTACTCGTCCCACAGGAACTCGTAGAGCGCGCGTGCGGCCAGGTCGAAGCGGTAGGTCCGGAACGCTTCGTGCATGGCCGCTTCCGCTTCCTGCAGGCGCCCGATGATCCAGCGGTCGGCCAGGGAAAGCGTCACGGGGAGCGATCCGTCCAGTCCGCAGTCCTGCCCTTCCACGTTCATCAGCACGTAGCGGGTGGCGTTCCAGAGCTTGTTGCAGAAATTGCGGTATCCTTCGCAGCGTTGCAGATCGAACTTGATGTCGCGTCCGTGGGTGGCGAGGCTTGCAAACGTGAAGCGCAGGGCGTCGGTGCCGAAGCTCGGGATGCCTTCGGGATATTCCCGGCGCGTGCTCTTTTCGATGGCGGCGGCCTGTTTCGGATCCATCAGGTTGCTGGTGCGCTTTTTCACCAGGCTTTCCAGGTCGATGCCGTCGATCAGGTCGATGGGGTCCAGGATGTTTCCCTTGGACTTGCTCATTTTTTGCCCGTGGGCATCTCGCACCAGGCCCGTGACATAGACTTCCCTGAACGGCACTTCCCCGGTGAAATGGGTGGTCATCATGACCATGCGCGCCACCCAGAAGAAAATGATGTCAAATCCCGTGACCAGCACGCTGGAAGGCAGGAATGCCTTGAGTTCGGGCGTTGCGTCCGGCCAGCCCAGGGTGGAAAAGGGCCAGAGCGCGGACGAAAACCAGGTGTCCAGCACGTCTTCGTCCTGCGTGAGGGGCCTGCCTTCCGCCATGACCACGGCTTCCGCCTTGGATTCGGCCACGTAAACCCGGCCGTCCTCGTCGTACCAGGCGGGAATGCGGTGTCCCCACCAGAGCTGGCGCGAAATGCACCAGTCCTGGATGTTCTCGAGCCAGTGGTTGTAGGTGGTGGTCCAGTTCTCCGGAACGAAACGGACCTGGTCGCCGCGCACCACGTCCAGGGCGCGCTTCGCCATCGTATCCATGGACACGAACCACTGGTCGGACAGCATGGGTTCGATCACCTGGCGCGTGCGGTCGCCGCGCGGCACCATGAGCTTGTGGGGTTTCACCTGCGCCAGCAGGCCCTGCGCTTCCAGGTCCTCCAGCATTTTCCTGCGCGCCTCGAAACGGTCGAGGCCGCGGTAGCGTTCCGGCCCGTTGTCGTTGATGCGCGCTTCCAGCGTGAAAATGTTGATGGGTGCGAGCTGATGGCGCAGGCCCACCTGGTAGTCGTTGAAATCGTGGGCCGGCGTGATTTTCACGCAGCCCGTGCCGAACGCCGGGTCCACGTAGGGATCGGCGATGACGGGAATGGTGCGGCCGGTAAGCGGCAGGTGCACGCGCTGGCCGATGAGGGCGCGGTAGCGCTCGTCTTCCGGGTGCACGGCCACGGCCACGTCGCCCAGGAGGGTTTCCGGGCGGGTGGTGGCCACGGTCAGCGCGCCTTCTCCGGAGGCCAGGAGATACCGGATTTCCCACAGGCTGCCGTCTTCCTCCTCGGACACGACTTCCAGATCCGACACGGCGGTTTGCAGCACGGGATCCCAGTTCACCAGGCGTTTGCCCCGGTAGATCAGGCCTTCGCGATAGAGCTGCACGAACACCCGGGCCACGGCGCGGCTCAGGCCTTCGTCCATGGTGAACCGTTCGCGCGTCCAGTCGCAGGAACTGCCCAGCCGGCGCATCTGGCGGGTGATGGTGGAGCCGGACTCTTCCTTCCACTGCCAGACGCGCTCCAGGAAGGCGTCGCGGCCCAGGCTGCGGCGGTCCAGCCCCTGCGCTTCCAGCTGGCGTTCCACCACGATCTGGGTCGCGATGCCCGCATGGTCGGTGCCGGCCTGCCACAGGACGTTGTCCCCCAGCATGCGGCGGTAGCGCACGAGGGTGTCCATCAGGGTGTGCTGGAAGGCATGGCCCATGTGCAGCGTTCCGGTCACATTGGGCGGCGGCAGCAGGATGCAGTAGGGGGCCGCATCGGGGTTCATGGACGCCTTGAAGTAGCCGCGGGATTCCCATTCGGGATACCAGCGGGCTTCGATGGGGTGTGGGTCAAAGCTTTTTGGGAGGTCCATGCGTCAACTTCAGGATAAGGGTTGGCTCAAATTGTGGGAATGGATTTCAAAGCCCCGGTCCCGGTAGAACACGAACCGTTCCCGGGCGCGTTCCCGGTCCGACGCGTCCAGGCTCACGATTTCGATCAGGCGCTCGAAGCGGGAAAAATAGTCGGGGCGGTCCAGGCCCAGGTTCATGAGCACCTGGTGGGAGGAGGGCTCCTGTTCCGCGCTGCCGATGATCACCGGCGTTTCCCCTGCGAGCGCGTGGTCCGCGCGGCAATGGGGAATGAAACTGCCGGGAGGGTGCAGCCAGAGCGTTTCGTCCAGGCGCGCCGCCAGGGCGTCGTCAGCGGCCCGTACCCAGACGCAAAGCCCGCGTTCCCAGGCCTTGCCGATGAGCTGGACCGCTACCGGGAGCTTGTCTTCCACATGGGTGTAGAAATCGATGCGGGTCACGGTCCATCAATGTCCGCTGCGTTCGATCAGGTAGCGGCAGAACAGTTTGACGGGCCGGCCGGTGGCGCCTTTGTCCTTGCCGCCCTTGTAGGCCACGCCCGCGATGTCCAGGTGCGCCCAGCGCATGCTGCGCGTGAAGCGGGCGAGGAAGCTTGCGGCCGTGATGGTGCCGGCCGGGCGGCCGGCGATGTTGGCCATGTCGGCGAAATTGCTTTTCAGTCCCTCCTGGTATTCCTCCCACAAGGGCAGGGGCCAGGCACGGTCTCCCATGTAGTCGCCGGCGGCCTGCAACTCCCGCACCAGTTTCTCGTCGTTGGCGAACAGGCCGGCCGCTTCATGCCCCAGGGCGATGACGCAGGCGCCGGTCAGGGTGGCCACGTCGATGATGGTATCGGGCCCGAACCGTTCGGCGTAGGTGAGCGCGTCGCACAGGATCAGGCGGCCTTCGGCGTCGGTGTTCAGGATTTCCACGGTCTGTCCGGACATGCTTCGCACGATGTCGCCGGGGCGGGTGGCGTTTCCGTCGGGCATGTTTTCGCAGGTGGGCACCACGCCGACCAGGTTGATGGGAAGTCCCATTTCCGCGACGGCGCGCAGGGTTCCGAACACGCTCGCGGCTCCGCACATGTCGAACTTCATTTCATCCATTTCGGGCGCCGGCTTGAGTGAAATGCCGCCGGTGTCGAAGGTGATCCCCTTGCCCACCAGCACGATGGGCTTGCGGGATTTCGGTGCGCCCGAATACTGCATGACGATCAGCTTGGGCGGCTGGCGGCTTCCGGCGGAAACCGCGAGCAGCGCCCCCATGCCGAGCTTTTCCATGTCCCGCTGTTCCAGGACCTGCACGCGAAGTTTCCAGCTGCGGCCAAGGCTGCGGGCCTGGTTTGCCAGATAGGAGGGGGTGCACAGGTTGGGGGGCAGGTTGCCCAGGTCGCGCGTAAGCGCCATGCCGTTGGCGATGGCCTGGCAGCGGGCGATGAGGGTTCTGGCTTCAGCGGGCTTCATCGTTTCCGGCGTGCCCAGCAGCACGTTCTTCAGGGTGCAGGCCGGATCCTGCACGTCCGCCACACGCGTGATGCGATAGGAGACTTCACGGGCGGTCAGCACAAGCTGTTCCAGCTTCCAGGCTTCGTCGCGCCCTTCCACGCCGAGTTCCGTCAGGCAGAACAGGGCATTGGCCGCGCCCGTGCCGTCGAGCGCCTGCACTGCCGTGCGCACCACGGTGCGGAAGTCGCGTTCGGACAACTTCCGGTCGCTTCCGGTCCCCACCAGCAGCACGCGGGGGCAGGCAACGCCCGGCAGACCGTGCAACAGCAGGCTTCTGCCCGGTTTTGGACTGAGGTCGCCGTGCTTGAGGAGGCGGCTGATGTGGCGGCCGCTCAATTGGTCCATGTGCTTTGCGCTGGGGGAGAGCCGGGCCCCTTCCGAAACGCCAACCACCAGGCATCCGGTGGCTACTTTTTCGAGCGGCTGGGCATTTATGCTAAATTCCACGATAGTGCTCCGAAATGAGTTGCATAACATTGCGAAAATAAACGGAAATTATCCGTTCAAAGCCAATTAAAAGTCAAAACGGCCCGCCTTTACATGATCTTCAGCCGCTCACTGCGCAAGGAATTCACCCGCACCATGGTCATGGCCCTGATGGTGCTGCTCTCCATCCTGCTGACGGTGACGGTGGTGAAACTGCTCGGCATGGCGGCAAGCGGCACCCTGTCCGGGGACGCTGTCACCGCCATGGTGGCGTTCGGGGCGCTGACTTACCTGCCGGTCATCCTGTCGGCTTCGGTCTTCACGGCGCTCCTGATGACGCTCACGCGCTGCTATCGCGATTCGGAAATGATCATCTGGCTCTCGTCGGGAGTCAGCCTGAACCGTTTCCTCAGGCCGGTGCTGTGGTTTGCCCTGCCCATGGCCCTGGTGGTGGGACTCATGAGCATGGTGGTGGCCCCCTGGGCCATCGGCAAACGGGCCGAATTCCAGAGCCGGCTGGAAAGCCGGGACGAAACCACGCAGATCACTCCCGGCGTGTTCAGGGAATCGCGCCAGTCCGACCAGGTGTTTTTTGTGGATGCCATCAGCGAAAGCAAGGACAAGGTGTCCAACGTGTTCGTGCAGTCCGTGCAGGAGCACAAGCTGGGCGTGATCGCGGCCGACAAGGGTTTCGTGTCCACCCACCCCAACGGCGACCGCTTCATCGTGCTGCAGCGCGGCCGGCGCTACGAAGGGGACCCCGGAACCACCAACTATTCGCTGGTGGATTTCGACGAAGCCCAGCTTCGCATCGAGCAGAAGGGGGTTAGTGCCAGCGCCCTGTCGGTCAAATCCATGAACCTGGGGCAGCTGCTCCAGAACACCACGCCGGACGGCTGGGGGGAAATCCACTGGCGCCTGGGGCTGCCGATCAGCCTGGTGGTGCTGGCGATCATCGCCATTCCGCTGTCTTACGTGAACACCCGGGGCGGCCGCTCGGCCAACATGATTTTCGCGCTGCTGGCCTACATGGTGTACTACAACACCATGAGCATCGCCCAGGCCTGGGTGGTGCA
>JAKBBG010000043.1 GCA_021826025.1 Pseudomonadota bacterium
ACCGCCAGCAGCAGGCCGAGGCCCAGGCCGATCCAGAAGGGCTGTTCGAATTGGGCCATGGCGATGCCCACGCCGTAGGCCCCCAGTCCGAAAAACACCGAGTTCCCGAAGGAGGAGTAGCCGGTATAGCCCCCGATGATGTTCCAGCCCTGGGCGAGGGTGGCCATGATCAGCATGTTGATGCCGAACTGAACCAGCACGGGCGAAGCGATCCAGGGTACCGACGCCAACAGCGGCAGGCCGAACGCCAGGGTCGCCAGAACCCAGCGGGTACGGCGCTTCATGCGGTTCGCCCGAGCAGTCCGGCGGGCTTGATGATCAGCACCAGGACGAGTATGCCGAAGCTTGCCACGTCGGTGTAGGTGGGGCCGACATAGAGCGACGTCAGCGCTTCCGCGATGCCCAGGAAGATGCCGCCCACGACCACGCCCAACGGGTTGTCCAGGCCGCCGATGATGGCGATGACGAAGGACTTGGCGGTCAGGGCGGTGCCGATGTAGGGGTTGATCTGCGAGACCGTGCCGTACAGTCCTCCGGCTACGCCGGCCAGCGCTGTTCCCAATCCGAAGGTGAGGGCGTAGATGCGACGCGGTTCGATGCCATAGAGCTGGGCGGCCAGCAGGTTTTGCGACACGGCGCGGATGGAACGACCCGGCCGGCTGTGCAGCAGGAAGGCCCACAGACCGAGCGTCAGTCCGATGGCGACGGCAAACGCCATCAGCTGCACTTGCGGCACGGTCAGTCCGGCCACGTCGAAGTTGGTGCCGGCATAGCCGGGGTTGATGGTGCGGAAGTCAGCGCTGAAGAAGAACTGGGCGAGAAACGTGATCACCACTTCCAGCCCGAACGTGATCAGCAGCGTGTTGAACATGGGGCCGCGGATCACCAGGTTGAGGATGCCCCGTTGCACCGCGTAACCCAGCGCGAACAGCGCCAGGGCGGAGAAGGGCAGTGCGAGGAACGGATCGAGGTGCGCCTGGGTGAACAGGAAATAAGTGGCGTACGCCCCCAGCATGATGAACGCTCCGTGGGACAGGTTCACGATGTTGAGCACGCCCCACACCAGCGCGAGCCCGAGCGCCATGAGGGCATACAGCCCCCCCAGCAGGAGGCCGTTGAGCAACACCTGGGCGAGCAGCACTTAGCGCTTGCCCCAGGCCGGCATGGGATATTGCAGTTTGCCCAGGGCGCCGCCCGCCCCGTAAATGGCCATGACCTTGCCGTTCTGGACCTGGATCATGGTTTGCGGCAGGCTGATCTGCCCGGTCGGGCCGAACGCCACCTGGCCGTACAGGCTGGAAAAGTTCACGCGGGCCAGGGCGTCCCGCACTTTCTTCGGATCCACGCTGTTGGCCGCTTCGATGGCTTTCACCAGGGCTTCCACCGTGGCCACGCCAGAGGCCGCGTGGTAGTCGGGTTCGTAGCCGAATCTGGCCTGGTAGGCCTTGGCGAACTGTTCGGCATCGCCGAACCAGGCGTCCTTGAGGGATTTGGCGGGCAGCCAGGCCGTCATGCCGGCCGCGTAATTGGCGTCGGACCCGAGGGCCTGGCGGAAATCGGCGCTCGGCACGCCGACGGTGAAGGAGTACAGCTTCGGGCTCGCCCCCAGGCTTTTGGCCTGTCGGATGAAATTCAGGGCTTCCGTCTCGTGGCCGGCCACCAGGACCACGTCGGCATTGTTGCTTTTGATGCTGGAAAGCAGGGATGTGAAATCCGACGTGTTGCTGGTGTAGCGTTCGTCGATCACGCTGTTGAACCCGGCGTGGGCGAGCTGTTCGCGGGCTCCTTTGGCCACCGCCACGTCGAAGGCGTCATCGGCATAGAGCAGGGCCACTTTCGCGGGTTTGGGCGAGAGCCTGGAGAGGGCTTCGATGGTGGTTCCGAAATAATTGCTGGCGGGAGGCAGGGTTCCGAAAATGTAGCGGTAGCCCCGGCTGTAGATCTGGTCCGACGCGCCGCCGCCTTGCACCATCGGGACCTGGTACTTTTCCGAGATGGCCGAATCGGCCAGCACGAAATTGCTGGCGAAGGGGCCCAGCAGCAGGTCCACCTTGTCTTCGGACAGCAGCTGCACGTACTGGCGCACGCTCAGGTTCACGTCCGACTGGTTGTCCAGAACCCTGAGCGCAAGCTTGCGGGCCACGCCGCCGACTTTCACGCCGCCGGCTGCGTTGATGCGATCGATGGCGAACTCGTAGGCGTCCTTGTAATAACGGCCGGTGTTGGCCACAGGACCGGTGAGCTGGACCGAAGCGCCCAGCGTGATGGGCGCTTCGGCCCGGGCGACGATTGCGACGGCAGACAATGCGAGACAAAACAGGATGCGAAACATGACGGCTTCCTCCGGTTTGTTATCGTGCGTGCGTGGCGGACAGTCAGGGCTTCACGTTGGGGCCTTCAACGAATTTCCAGGAGTTCCACTTCGAACAGCAGGGTGGAGTTGGGCGGGATCGCGTTGCCGACCCCGCGATCGCCGTAGCCCAGTTCGGGCGGAACCACGAGAGTGCGTTTGCCGCCCACCCTCATGCCGGTGACGCCTTCGTCCCAGCCCCGGATCACCTGACCCACGCCGATCCTGAAGGCGAAAGGCTGCCCGCGGTCCAGGGAACTGTCGAATTTGTCCCCCTTGTTTCCCGGTTCCGTGGGATCGTACAGCCAGCCGCTGTAGTGCACCACCACCATGTCGCCGCTGTGTGCGGCCCGTCCGGTCCCGATTTTGTTGTCGATCATGGACATGCCGTCCAGGGTGACGGTCTGGTTCGGTTTCTGGGGGGCATCAGCCAGGGAGGTGCCGGAATAGGCCAGAAAGGCTGCTGGCACCAGCAGAAAAAGCCATCGCTTCATGAAGGGTTCTCCGTCTCCAAAAAAACCATTATATCTTGAGCTTTTTTCCGCTGGTTTCCTCTTGCAGCAAGGCGGCCCACTGCTTCTGCAGCCGTACGGCCGAGACGGGCATCGGCGTGCGCAAGGTCTGGGCATAGAGCGAGACGCGCAGTTCTTCCATCATCCAGCGAAAGGCTTCGAGGGAGGGCGTGAGGCCCTGGCGTTTCACGTGCGCTGTCCAAGCGGTTTCGAACGGACGCAGGACCGCAGCCTTGGCGGCGTCTCCTGCCGGATCCTGGGGCAGCTTCTGCAGGCGCAGCAGGGCGGCTTTCAGGTAGCGCGGAAAGTGCCGCAGTTGGGAGAGCGGCGTTTCGCGCAGGGTTCCCCGTTGCAGCAAGGCGTCGAGGTGGGACCGGATGTCGGCGAGCGCAGCCTGCAGGCGCGGTTGCGCGCCCCGGTCCAGGGCGTTGCGCAGTTCCCGGTACCCTTCAAGGATCTGTCCGGCCAGGGCGGCGACTTCCTGTATTTTTGCGGGCAGCCGGGGGCGCAGTGCGTCGCGCAGGTCGGCGAAAACGGCCTGCGTGCGGATCGTCCCGGCCGATTCCGGCAACAGCTCGTCCAGGGCCCGTTCCATCAGCTCCTGCCTGAGCGCATCGGTTGCAGGGACGTTGTCCGCGCGGGCAGGCAGCAGCGCGTAGGCGAGCGACAGGCCGGTGAGTCCGCTGATGGCGCGTCCAACCGCCTTGAGCTGGGGCTGCCACTCCAGCAGCATCAGTCGCAGCAGGCCCCGCCGCGATGCCTGGCGCGCCTCTTCGGGGGTGGCCATGAGCTGTATCGACACGCTGCCGCCGTCGTCGACCAGCGCCGGATACCCGGGCAGCGCCACTCCGCGGCTTTTCAGCTGGACTGCCTCCGGCAGGTCGCCGAAGTCCCAGCGGGTCAGTCCACCGCGTTCCAGGCCGCCGGCTTGGGGGGAGCGCAGTGCCTGGCGCGCTTCCGCCCCCCAGGATGCCCGAAGGATTTCCAGGTCGCGCCCGCTCGCCACTTCCTCGCCCTGGTCGTCGAGCAGGCGCAGGTTCATGAGCAGGTGTTGCGGCGCGGCCGCCCAGTCGGCGGCTTCCAGGCCGGCGCCGGTCCTCTGGCGAATGAAGTCGGAAAGGCAGGACGCGAGCGGCCCGGAGTCCGGACCGTAACGTTCCAGGAATGCCGTGATGAACGCCGGCAGGGGTACCAGTTCGCGGCGGACGCGTTGCGGCAATTTTTTGAGCAGGGCCGCGATTTTCTCCCGGATCAGGCCGGGCACCAGCCATTCGATCCGGCTTCCGTCGATCTGCGGCAGCAGCGCGAGCGGCACGGACAGCGTCACCCCGTCCAGGGGGTGACCCGGTTCGAAACGGTACGTGAGGGGATGGGGCATGCCGTTCAGGGTGAACGTGTCGGGAAACAGCGCTTCCGTGATGTGGGACGCTTCGTGGCGCATGAGCTGCGCCTTTTCCAGGAAAAGCAGCTGCGGCTGGTCGCGTTCGGCCTCGCGCCGCCACTTTTCGAAGCGTTCGCCGCTCCAGACGGTCGCCGGGAGCAGTCCGTCGTAGAATCGTTCCAGTGCGTCCTCGTCCACCAGCACGTCCTGACGCCGCCCCTTGTGTTCCAGCTCGCGCACGGCTTCCACCAGTTGCCGGTTGTGGTGGAAGAAGGGGGCCGTCGTGTCGAAATCGCCTTGCACCAGCGCATGGCGAATGAACAGGCGGCGCGCTTCGGCAGGGTCGATCGGACCCAGGCGGACGCGGCGTTTCGGCACGATCGGAAGGCCGTAGAGCGTGACTTTCTCGTGGGTGCTGGCCTGGGCGGCTTTGCGGTCCCAGAAGGGGTCGAAGGTCGTGCGCCGTAGCAGGTGGCCTGCGGCCGGTTCGATCCACTCCGGCTCGATGCGGGCCACGCAGCGCGCATAAAGGCGCGTCGTTTCCATCAGCTCCGAGGCCATCAGCCATTTGGGTTTCGCCTTGGCAAGACGTGCCCCGGGGCTGATCCAGAAGCGGACGCCGCGCGGGCCCTGGTAATGGTCGTCTTCCGGGTCGCGCAGACCCACGTGGCCCAGCAGTCCGGTGAGGAGGGCCCGGTGGATTTGCTCGTAGGGGGCCGGCAGGCTGTTGGGACGCAGGCCCATGTCCGAAGCCAGCGCATGAAGCTGGCTGTGGATGTCGCGCCATTCGCGCACGCGCGTCAGGGACAGGAATTCTTCCCTGAAATGGGCCCACAGCTTGCTTCCCGACTTGCGGTGCTGCAGCGCGTCTTCCACGAATTTCCAGAGGGCGAGGAACGCCATGAATTCCGATTGATCGTGCTGAAAACGGGCGTGCTTCTGGTCTGCGGCCTGCCGGTGTTCCAGCGGACGGTCGCGCGGATCCTGCACGGACAACGCGGACGCGATGATCAGCACTTCCGTCAGGCAGTCGTGTTGGCGTGCCGCCAGCAGCATGCGGCCGATGCGGGGGTCCACCGGCAGCTTGGCCAGTTCGCGCCCGACGGCAGTGAGGTGGCGGTCGCCGTCGATGGCGCCCAGTTCGTTGAGCTGCTGGTAACCGTCGTCGACGGCGCGCGGCGTGGGGGGGTCGAGGAAAGGAAACGCCTCCACCTGGCCCAGGCCGAGCGCTTCCATTTTCAGGATGACCGAAGCGAGCGACGTGCGCAGGATCTCCGGCGTGGTGTAGGCCGGCCGCGCCTCGAAATCCTGTTCTTCGTAGAGGCGGATGCACACCCCCGCGCTCACGCGCCCGCATCGTCCCGCGCGCTGGCGCGCCGAGGCCTGGGATATCTTTTCCACCTGGAGCTGCGTCACCTTGTTGCGCAGGCTGTAGCGGTTGACCCGGGCAAGTCCCGTGTCCACCACGAAGCGGATGCCCGGCACGGTGAGCGAGGTTTCCGCCACGTTGGTGGCGAGCACGATGCGCCGCCCGCCTTGGGGCTTGAAGACGCGCTCCTGTTCGGCAAAGGACTGGCGGGCAAACAGCGGCAGGATTTCCGTGTGCGGCGGGTGGTGCTTGCGCAGGGCTTCTGCCGCCTCGCGGATGTCGCGCTCGCCGGGAAGGAACACCAGCACGTCCCCGTGGCTCGATTCGAGCATGAGCTCGTCCACCGCGTGCAGCAGGGCCGCCCGCGCTTCGCGGTCGTCCGGCTCGTCGGCATCGGGAGGGCCGAGCGGGCGCCAGCGGATTTCCACCGGGTAGGTGCGGCCGGACACTTCGATGACCGGAGCGCCTCCGAAGTGGTGCGAGAGCCGTTCCGACTCCATGGTGGCGGACGTGATGACCACCTTGAGATCGGGACGCTGCGGCAGGATGCGCTTGAGGTACCCCAGCAGGAAGTCGATGTTGAGACTGCGTTCGTGGGCTTCGTCGATCACCAGGGTGTCGTAGCGTCGCAGCAGCCGGTCGTGATGGATTTCCGACAGCAGGATGCCGTCGGTCATCACTTTGACGAAGGTCCGGTCCGATACCCGGTCATGAAATCGCACCTGGTAGCCCACGATGCCGCCCACTTCCGTGCGAAGCTCTTCCGCAAGCCGCGTGGCCACGCTGCGGGCGGCGATGCGGCGCGGCTGGGTGCAGCCGACCAGGCCGCCCACGCCGCGTCCCTGCGCGAGACAAATCTTGGGAATCTGGGTGGTTTTCCCGGACCCCGTTTCTCCGCTGACGATGACGACGGGATGGGCTTGCAGGGCACGGGCGATCTCGTCCCGGGCGGCATGGATGGGGAGGGAGTCGTCAAAGAGGGGCCGGGGCAGGGCCGCAGCCCGGGCGGCGCGCTGCTGTGCGTCCAAAGGCCTCACTGCGGGCTCAGTTCTCGAACAGCTGGTATCGCTCCGTCCGGTCGCCGGAACGCGAGCCGGTCCAGATCAGGCGCCAGCCGGACGGTACCATGAATCGGTCATGGGGATTGGATTGCACCAGCCAGAGGCGGCAATGGGTCTTGTTGCCGAGTTCCAGACGTTGCGTGCGGATATCGAGGTAGTAATAGAGCAGGCCGCGTTGCGGCTCGCCCAGTCCGCTGCTCGCGAGGCATCCCGCATGGGGGGGCAGGGCCCGTGAGAGCGAACGCATCATGCCTTCGTAACTGCGGGAAGCTTCCACGTAAGGCAGCCAAAGCGTCATCACCAGCATCCAGGACACGGTCATGCCCACGGTCCAGTTCACCAGGGCGCGCCGCGGGGAAGGGCGGGAGCGGAGAATGGGCACGGCCCACAGGAGCGTCAGGGCGAGCGACAGCCCGAAAACCGCGGGCTGGAATTTGGCATGGTAGCCCGGCAGTTGGGCTTCGAGGAAATCGACCACGACTTTCGGTTCGCCCGTGACGAGGGCGATCCAGCCCAGCCACAGCAACGCCGTGACCAGTCCGAACGTCAGCATGCCGAACCAGTCCAGTGCGCTGCTGGCACCGCGTCTCAGGCTGTCGAGCCCTCCGGCGGCGAGCAGCGACAGGGGCAGGAGCAGGGGCAGGGCATTGCCTTCGCGCGGCGTGGTGCCGAACCCGAGCACCAGCAGCATGACGGCGAGCGTGAGCAACAGGAACCGCAAAGGGGGCCGGGCGAGCCCCTTGAGGCGGCCGGTCCAGAGGGTGCCCAGGGCGAGCGGTGCGGCAGGCCACGCAAACCAGGCGATCACGCCCAGGTAGTAGGTGGGAATCGCATCCGGCGCAAGCCAGGTCTTCGGGTGCAGGGGTTTTTGGGTGAGCACCGGCCACCAGAGGGCGAACTGGGCGGGTTCATGGGTTTTCAGGAGCAGGGGCCATACCACGAGGGCGGGCAGGGCCGCGAGGATCCACAGCAGGAAATGGGACAGCGGTCGTGCCGGCCGAAGGGCGGGCACGAGCAGGGGGGTGAGCAGCACGATGGGCAACAGCAGTCCGAATGCCAGCGTGCCCTGGGACAGGAAGGCGACGCCGAAGCCCAGGCCGCCCAGCACGCCGGCCAGGAGCGGGCGCTTGACGCCGACGGGAATGGCTGCAAGCGTCCAGGCGACCCCGCAGAGCCAGGCGAGCGCAGGGCTCATTTCATGGGCGCGAATCACGAGCCCCACGCAGCCGATCAGAACCAGCACGGAAAGCCGCGTGGCGCGCGGGCCGAACAGGCCATGGGCGGCCAGGGCCGTGGCGGCCATGGTGAGGGCCATGAAGAGGCCGCTGGCAAGCCGCGCGGCGTCGTGGGCGGGCAGCAGGGGGTGGAGCAGATTCACAAGGCCTGCCGCGACCCAGAAATACAGCGGCGGATGGGCCAGGTAAGGTTCGCCCGCAAGGTCCGGCGAGAGCCAGTGGCCCCCGTGGGTGAGGCTGTGGACGATGCCCTGGCTCACGGCTTCGTCGTATTTCCAGGGCGTGTGCCCGGTCAGGCCCGGCAACAGCCAGGCGAGGCACACCAGCAGGAAGAGGGCGAGTTTCAGCGGAGTGGTTTTGCCGTCGAAAGTCAGGTTTTTTTCAGCTGACAGGAGCGTTCGCAAGCGGTGCTACCCCCGTAAAAAGAAAGGCAGCGCCCAGGCTGCCCGTCCTGGTGAAGCTTTTGAACGCAATTACTTGCGTGCGTATTTCTGGCGGAATTTCTCCACGCGGCCTGCGGTGTCCACGATTTTCTGCTTGCCCGTGTAGAACGGATGGCACGCGGAACAGACTTCCACGGACAGTGCCGGTTTGCCCAGTGTCGATCGCGTGACGAACGTGTTGCCGCAACTGCAGGTCACGGTAACTTCTTCATATTTCGGGTGAATATCTGCTTTCATGGCGGTTCCTGAATGAGGGCGCCGGGGTATACGGCGCACATAGCCTTTTATTATGATTCAAAAGGGGTTTTTTGGCAAGAACCGTCAGCCGCGCCGCATGGAATCGAAGAAGTCGGCATTGTTTTTGGTGGCCTTGATTTTGTCCAGCAGGAATTCGATGGCTTCCAGTTCGTCCATGGGGTAGAGCAGCTTGCGCAGCACCCAGATTTTCTGGAGCACTTCGGGCTTGATGAGCATTTCCTCGCGCCGGGTGCCGGAACGGTTTACGTTGATGGCGGGGTAGATGCGCTTTTCCGCCATGCGCCGGTCCAGGTGGATCTCCATGTTGCCGGTGCCCTTGAATTCCTCGTAGATCACGTCGTCCATGCGCGAGCCGGTGTCCACCAGCGCAGTGGCGATGATGGTGAGCGATCCGCCTTCCTCGATGTTCCGGGCCGCACCGAAAAAGCGCTTGGGCCGCTGCAGGGCGTTGGCGTCCACCCCCCCCGTCAGAACCTTGCCGGAGGCCGGCACCACGGTGTTGTAGGCGCGTGCAAGCCGGGTGATGGAATCGAGCAGGATGACCACGTCGCGTTTGTGCTCCACCAGGCGCTTGGCCTTTTCTATCACCATTTCCGCCACCTGCACGTGGCGCGTGGCAGGTTCGTCAAAGGTGGAGGACACCACTTCGCCCTTGACGGAACGCTGCATTTCGGTCACTTCCTCAGGCCGCTCGTCGATGAGCAGCACGATCAGGTGGGCATCCGGAGAATTGGCGGAAATGGAATGGGCGATGTGCTGCAGCATCACGGTCTTGCCGCTTTTGGGACTTGCCACCAGCAGGCCGCGCTGGCCTTTGCCGATGGGTGCGATGATGTCGATCACGCGGCCGGTGATGTTTTCCTCGGCCCGGATGTCGCGCTCGAGAACCAGGGGTTCATTGGGGAACAGCGGCGTCAGGTTTTCGAAAAGGATCTTGTTCTTCGAGTTTTCCGGCGGTTCGCCATTGACCGAGTCCACCTTGACCAGTGCGAAATAGCGTTCGCCTTCCTTGGGCGTGCGGATTTCCCCCTGGATGCTGTCGCCCGTATGCAGGTTGAAGCGGCGGATCTGGGACGGGCTGATGTAGATGTCGTCCGGACTTGCCAGATAGGAGGTTTCCGGGGAACGCAGAAAACCGAAGCCATCCTGGAGCACTTCCAGGGTGCCTTCACCGTAAATGCTTTCCCCCCGTTTCGCCTGGTTTTTGAGGAGCGCGAAAATGAGCTCCTGCTTGCGCATGCGGTTGGCGCCTTCGATTTCGTTTTTTACAGCCATTTCTACCAGTTCGGTCACGTGGTAGGTTTTGAGGTCAGATAAATGCATGGAGGGGTCAGGTCGAAAAGTTGTACGGAAAGGGGATGACGGACATCAGGGACACATCGGGGACCGGGCGGTGGGGAAAAACACGCCGCCCGGACAGTTGCGGCGCAAGGGTATCGCGTTCAGATGTGGCTGTCAATAAATGCACTGAGCTGGGATTTGGACAGGGCCCCGACTTTGGTGGCCTCCACGTTGCCGTTCTTGAACAGGAGCAGCGTCGGAATGCCGCGCACGCCGTATTTACGCGCCATTTCAGGATTGTCGTCCACATTGAGCTTGGCGATCTTGAGCCGGCCGCTGTAATCGCGGGCCACGTCTTCCAGGATCGGTGCGATCAGCTTGCAGGGGCCGCACCATTCCGCCCAGAAATCCAGCAGGACGGGGGTGGACGACTGCAGTACGTCGGTGTCAAACGAACGGTCTGTCACATGTTGGATGGATTCGATCATGGGGGTCCTCAAATTCAGTCTGGCGACGGAATGTCGCGTTGCAACGGGTGTCGCAGGAAGCGGAGGGCCTTATCCTAACCAAATCCGCGCGGGAAGGGAAGGGACCTTCGACGTGGGGTGCATTTTACTGCTAAAATTGCGTGCTGTGTGTATCTACAGGTTTTCAGTGCGGAGGTTTTCGGAATGACCTACGTTGTCACCGAATCGTGCGTCCGGTGCAAATATACGGATTGCGTGGATGTCTGCCCGGTGGACTGTTTCCGCGAGGGCCCCAATTTCCTGGTCATCGACCCGGACGAATGCATCGATTGCACCCTGTGCGTGGCCGAATGTCCGGCCGAAGCCATCTTTGCGGAAGACGACGTCCCGGAAAGCCAGCTCGCGTTCATCGCGCTCAATGCCGAACTCAGCAAGCAGTGGAAGCCCATCACGGAACGCAAGGAAGCACCGCCTGACGCGGACGCCTGGAAAGACGTCAAGGACAAGGCGCACCTGCTGGAACGCTGATTGGTCCCCGGATGCGAGGATGACGTCCTGAACCAGGCGCTCCGGCGCATCGAGAGCGATGCGCCGGAAGCGCCGGACTTGCCTGCAGTCGTGCTGTGCCCCCATGCCGCGCTCGCGGACAGCTTTTCCAAAGCCTTGCAGGAGCGCCTGCCGGCAGCGCGCGTACCGCGCGTGACCACCCTCGCCCACTGGGCGTCCGAATACCCCCCCGAAGGGCGCATCATTCCCGACATCGAACGCCTGGCGCTGGTTTTTGGCGCGTTGCGCGAACGCCGCTGGTTTGAGCACCAGGACCACTGGAGCCTGGCCCGTGAAGCGCTGGGCCTGGTGGACGAAATGACCCGCTGGGGCTTTGTCATGCCGCGGGATCCGGAAGCGTTCGTTGACTGCGTGAACCAGGCCTACGCGGCGCGGCAGGGCACCCTGTTTTTGCTGGAAGCGCGCTTTGTGCACGAACTGTGGTGGGCGCTGCACCAGGATTCCCGCGAACTGTCTCCGGCCATGGCCTACCAGCGGCAGCTCGTCCGGCTGGCGGCAGGGCCACACTCGGGCACTTGCTATCTGGTGGCGCCCGGCCTGCTTTCGCCGGCCGAAGCGGCCTGCATGGAAGGGCTCGCGGCGCGCATGCGCGTGGTGCGGTTCGAGCAGGCGCAACCGGGTCGGGAAGGCGATCCCTGCACGCCTCTGCTGCGGGCCGCCTGGCAGGATCCGGGCGCGCAAACGCTGGCCGGACGCGCCGGACTGCTGCGCGGGGAGGGGAACGCAAGCGCCCTGGAGGGCCGCCTTTCCATTGTGGGCGTCAGGAGCATCGAACAGGAAGCGATGGACTGTGCGCGTCAGGTGAAGGCCTGGCGCGCCGCGGGACGCGCGCGCATCGCAGTGGTGGCGCAGGACCGGGTGAGCGCCCGCCGCCTGCGGGCTTTCCTGGAACGGGCCGGCGTGCCGGTGCACGACGAATCGGGGTGGACTTTTTCCACCACGGCGGCAAGCACGGTGGTGATGCGCTGGCTGGAGTGGGTCCGCACCGACGGCTACTACCGTCCCTTCCAGGATCTGCTCCATTCCCCCTACCTTTGTGCCGATTGGCCGCGCGAACGGCGGGACCTGGCCGTGGCCGTGCTGTCTGCCCACGTCGAGCGCGGCAACCGGGTGTCAGGCCTGGACGCCCTGGCTGCCGACTTGCAGCAGCGGCGCGGGGCGCAGGACGAGGGCTGGGAAGCTGCTGCGGCGCTGCTCGATCGGCTGCTTGCTTCGGCCCGGCTGTTCCGCCGTCCGGCGCAAGCGTTCTCGGGGTGGCTCGATGTGCTGCGCGAAAGCCTCGTGCAGTGCGGCATGGCCGCGGGCCTGGTGGACGATGCGGCCGGCCGCCAGCTGCTGGAAATCCTGGACCAGCTCGCGCAGGAAGCCCGCGATACGCCAGGGCGATTCACCTTGGCGGAATGGGTGCGCGCCCTCGAATTGCAGTTCGAAACTGCCAGCTTCAGGGAAGAGGCGACGTCCGGAGCGGTTTGCATGACCCAGCTCAGCATGACCCGGCTGCGCGCTTTCGACGCCGTCTGGATTTTGGGTGCGGACGCGGATCATTTGCCGTTCATTCCCGCGCCGGCCTATTTCGGGGATGGCGTACGCGCCGTGCTGGGCCTGCCAACCCGGCAGTCGCTGCTGGACGCCTGCCGCGAAGACCTGACCGAACTGCTGTCGCGGGCAGGAGAAACGCGCATTTCCTGGCGCTGTGAAATCGACGGCGAACGCAATGCCCTGGCCCCGCTGCTGCAGCGGCTCGACCTGCTCCACCAAAGCACCTGGGGCCGTTCCCTGGTTGTGCGGCATGTGGAGGAGGGCGCGGTCCCGGAAGCGCCCCGGCCGCCCCGGCCGCCTGCCCCGTCCCTGACTTCCACCCAGGTTCCCCAAAGCATCACGGCGAGCGGCTACAACCGGCTCCTCGCCTGCCCGTACCAGTACTTTGCCGCATCGGTCCTGGGGCTGGGCGAAACGGCGCGGGTGCGTGAAACGGTGGACAAGCGCGACTACGGTGAACTGGTGCATGCGATCCTGCTGCGCTTTCACCGCGCCGTGCCCGAACTTGGGGTGCTGGGCAGGGATGAGGCGCTCGTCCGCTTGGCATCGGACACCCAGGCAGAGTTCGAGGTCCTCGGCGTTCCCGATGCGGAGCTCGTGGCCTGGCGTTTGCGCTGGGAAGCGCAGCTGGGTGGCTACGTGGACTGGGCTCTGGCACGGGAAGCCGAAGGGTGGCGTTGGCAGTCCGGGGAGCAGTCCGGCGAGCGCCTGCTGGACGCCCATGGCCCCGGCCAGGTCATCCTCAAAGGCAAGCTCGACCGCTGCGACCGGCGTGGCGAAGAACCGCATGCCGAACGGGCGATCCTGGATTACAAACTCAAAAGCTACAGCGGCAAAATGGCCCGGGACATCCGTGACGGCGAAGACGTGCAGCTTGCCGTATACACGTTGCTGGCCGGCACACCGGTGGCCCAGGCGGCTTATCTGCTGCTGGACGACGAGAAGCCCCGGCTTGTCCCGAGCCCCGATCCGGAAGCCCTGGCGCAGGCCGCCGCGGAGCGGCTGACGGCCCTGGTCGCCGACCTGAGAAGCGGGGTTCCCCTGCCGGCCCACGGGCGGCCCGAAGATTGCCGCCGCTGCGATTTCGGCGGCCTGTGCAGGCGCGATCACTGGGAATCCGACGCATGACGGGCCTCCTGCATTTCGAAGCGCTGCGCCCGGACCGGTCGGCTGTGGTGGAGGCCTGTGCCGGCAGCGGCAAAACGTGGATGCTGGTGTCGCGCATCCTGCGCCTGCTGCTCGCCGGTGTGGCCCCTTCCGACATTCTCGCCATCACGTTTACCCGGCTTGCCGCGCGGGAGATGGAGGAGCGTCTCACGGACTGGCTCAGGGTCCTGGCCCTCGAGCCCGATCCCGTGGTGCTGGCATTTCTCCAGGCGCGCGGCCTGCCGCCGCAGGAAGCGGCGCGGCTGCTGCCGCAGGCGCGCAGCCTTTACGAAACTTACCTCTGTGCGAACCCGAGCGTCACGCTGTGCACATTCGATGTCTGGTTTCTCCGGCTGTTGCGCCACGCCCCCCTGTCCGGAGCCATGCGCCGCGACTGCCGTCCGGGCCGGGATTCTGCCAAGGTGCGGCAGCAGGCGTGGCAGTCCCTGCTGAGGGCGGGCGCCTCGTCCCGTGCCGGCGAGCTCGGTGCCTCCCTCGAATGGCTGTTCCGGCGCGAAGGCCTGTTCAAGACCCGTGCATGGGTGCAGTCATTCGCCGACTGGCGAGCCGAATGGCAGGCTTACACGGAAGGCGCGGCCGATCCGGCAGCGTACGCGACCCATGCCTTGTCCGAAGCGTTGGACGTGGGGATGGACCAGGACGTGGGCGCATGGCTGCGTGCCGATGCCGACTGCCGTACGGCACTCGAACGGCTCGTGCAGGGACTTTCGTCCGGAACCTCCGCCGCGCAAGCCCAGGCCCGGGCCTTGTGCGAAGCGCCGCAGGCACCCGACCCGGTGGCCGCGCTGCAGGCCCTGTTGTGGACGCAAGCGGGGGACGTCCGCAAGCGGTTGCAGGAGGCCGCGGTCGCGGCGGGTCCTGAAACCGGCGAAGCCCATGCCCTGCTCATGGCTCGGGTTGACCGGGCCCGCGGCCTGCAGCGCGACCAGGATTCCCTGAAGCTCAACGCCCATCTGTTCGGCGTGGGGCAGGCATACCTCGGACAGCTCGCGGAACAGCAGAGCCAACGCGGCGAAGCCGGGTTCCAGGATGTGCAGTGGGGGGTGTGCCGGCTGCTCGAGTCTTCGGAACAGGCGGAGTACCTGCAATACCGGCTCGATGCCCGCTACCGGCACCTGCTGCTGGACGAGTTCCAGGATACCAGCCCGCTGCAGTGGCGCACCCTGAGCGT
>JAKBBG010000044.1 GCA_021826025.1 Pseudomonadota bacterium
CTGGGAAAAATTCGGCCCCCAAATGCTGAAAATCAAGGACCGGCATGACCGGGATTTCTGTTTCGGCCCCACCCACGAAGAAGTCATTTCGGACATCGCGCGACGCGAAATCCGCAGCTACCGCCAGCTGCCGGTCAACTTCTACCAGATCCAGACAAAATTCAGGGACGAGATCCGCCCCCGCTTCGGTGTCATGCGCGCCCGGGAATTCGTCATGAAGGACGCCTACTCCTTCCACGCGGACTTCGAAAGCCTCGAACAGACTTACGCCCTCATGGTGGAAACCTACAGCCGGATTTTCACGCGCCTGGGCCTCAGGTTCCGGGCCGTCGCAGCAGACACCGGCGCCATCGGGGGTTCGGGTTCCCACGAGTTCCATGTGCTGGCCGATTCCGGCGAAGACGCCATCGCGTTCTGCCCCCAGTCCGACTATGCCGCGAACGTCGAGCTGGCCGAAGCGCTGGCTCCGGAAGCGCCGCGCGGCGAACCGGGACCCGCCATGGAAAAGGTGCCGACCCCCGGCGTGAGCAGCTGCCCGGACGTGGCCGGGTTCCTCGGCGTGCCGCTGTCCCGGGTGCTCAAATCGCTGTTCGTGATGTCCGCCGACAACCGCCCTTATCTCCTGCTGCTGCGCGGCGACCACGAACTGAACGAAGTGAAGGCGGGCAAACTCGTGGAAGGGTTGCGCCTGGCGAGCGATGCGGAAATCGGGGAATTCCTGGGGCCCGTGAAAGGGTATCTCGGGCCCGTCGGCACCGACGGCCGCGGGCTGACCGTGATCGCCGACCGGTCAGCCGCAGCCCTCTCCGACTTCGTGTGCGGCGCCAACGAGGCCGGCCACCATTTCCGGCATGCCAATTTCGGACGCGACCTGCCGGAACCGGCCCGGGTGGCCGACCTGCGCAACGTGGTGGCCGGAGACCCCTCACCCGACGGGCGCGGCATCCTCGACATCTGCCGCGGCATCGAAGTGGGCCACGTGTTCCAGTTGCGCACCAAATATTCGGAAGCCATGTCCATCACCTACCTCGACGAATCGGGACAGTCCCGCATCGTCGAAATGGGATGCTACGGCATCGGCGTCAGCCGCATCGTCGCGGCCGCCATCGAACAGCACCACGACGAGCGGGGCATCTGCTTCCCGCAAGCCATCGCCCCTTTCGAAGTTTCCCTGGTCGCCATCGGGCTCAACAAAAGTTCCGCAGTGCGGGAAACCGCCGAAGCGCTCTACCGCGAACTGGAAGATGCGGGCCTTGACGTGCTGTTCGACGACCGGGACGACCGCGTGGGCGTCATGCTGGCCGACCAGGAATTGATCGGCGTCCCCGTGCGCATCGTGGTCGGGGAGCGCGGCCTGAAAGAGGGGATGGTGGAACTGCAGGGCCGGCGCGAGCCTGCCGCAGCGCGCGTCCCCGTGTCCGAAGTCGTCGCCCGCGTGCGGGAGAAGCTCTCTCAGGCCTGAGGCGTCTCGGCGCCGCCCGGTTTTGCGCGCCAGGACCGCCCGGGCCACAGCGGAAGGCTTGCGGTCAGGACCGCAAAAAACAGGATCACCGCCCAGGACAGGTGGATCCACAACAGGAAAATGGGAAACGCGGCGAACGCCCCGTACACCAGCGTGTAGGACGAGAAGTGGGCAATGAACCAGGTGAACCCGCTTTTCATGAGTTCGAACACCAGCGCCGCGAGCCCTCCCCCGAAAAGCGCGTGCCGCCCCTTAACCGGATGTCCGGGAATCTTGTAATAGGCGAGCGCGAGCCCTCCGGCCAGGACCAGGACGGACAGCCATTTGAGCGCCGCCTGGGTGGCCCGGCTGCCTTCGCCCACCCACCCCATGGACAGGCTCACCACCAGGCTCGCGCCCCACAGGCCCAGACCGAGAAAGACCGGCCCCAGCAGGATGAGGGCGGCGTACATCATGAAACGGGAAGGCCAGGAACGGCTGGGCTCGGTGTCCCAGATCGCATTGAACGTATGGTCCACCGTCGTGACGAGGGAAAATACCGTTCCCGTGAGCAACGCGATCCCGGCGTAGGTGAGCTGGGACGCGTGTCCGGAGAACTGGGTCACGTACAGGCTCACCAGCCGTCGCGCGGCGTCGGGCACCATGTTGGCCATCAGGAACGCCTGGACGGCCTGCTTCACCTTGATGAAGGCCGGAAAAAGAGAAAACAGCGTGATGCTGAGCGTGACGAGCGGTACCAGCGCAAACAGCGTGGTCGTGGTCAGGCTCGAAGCGGACTGCAGGCAGCGCCCATGCCCGAATTTCCTCGCCACGTACCACAGGAAGCTTGCGACGTCCGCCGCGACGGTGAGCCGGGAAACGCTGCGCGAAGGCGTCATCGGACCCTACAATTGCGGGCTCACGCGTTCGGCCCGCACGTCCAGCTTGTTGAGGGCGCTCAGGTAGGCTTTGGCGGAAGCCACGACGATGTCGGTGTCGGCCCCCAGGCCGTTGACGATGCGCCCCCCGCGCGCGAGGCGCACGGTCACTTCGCCCTGCGATTCCGTGCCGCTCGTGATGTTGTTGACGGAATACAGCTGCAGGGAGGCGCCGCTCTTGGCCACCTTTTCGATGGCCTTGAACGTGGCGTCCACCGGGCCGCTGCCATGGGATTGGGTCTCGTGTTCCGAGCCGCCGACCGTGACCACGAGCTGCGCCCGGGGCAGCTCGCCGGTTTCGCTGTGGGCCATGAGGGATACCAGGCCGTAATGTTCGTTCTGCGGTTCGGTCAGTTCTTCGCTCACGATGGCGTGAATGTCTTCGTCGAAAATCTCGTGTTTTTTGTCGGCCAGTTCCTTGAACCGCTGAAACGCGATGTTCAGCGCCGCCTCCGAGTCGAGCCCGATGCCCAGTTCCTTCAGCCGCGCCTTGAATGCAGAGCGGCCGGAATGCTTGCCCAGCACCAGCTTGTTGGCGTTCCAGCCCACGTCTTCGGCGCGCATGATTTCGTAGGTTTCCCGGTGCTTGAGCACGCCGTCCTGGTGGATGCCCGATTCGTGGGCAAAGGCGTTGGCTCCCACCACCGCCTTGTTGGGCTGCACCGGGAAGCCGGTGATGGTGGAAACGAGCCGGCTCGCCGGCACGATCTGCGTCGTGTCGATGCGGGTATCCACGTTGAACACGTCGTGACGTGTTTTCAGTGCCATCACGATTTCCTCCAGGGCCGCGTTGCCGGCACGCTCCCCCAGGCCGTTGACGGTGCACTCCACCTGGCGGGCTCCGGCCAGGACCGCGGCCAGGGAATTGGAAACCGCAAGTCCCAGGTCGTTGTGGCAGTGGACCGAGAAAATCGCCCGGTCGGCATTGGGAATGCGGGTGATCAGGCTTTCGATGAGCGCGCCGTACTGGAATGGGATGGCATACCCCACCGTGTCCGGAATGTTGATGGTGCGGGCGCCGGCCTGGATCACGGCTTCGATGACGCGGCACATGAAATCCGGGTCGGACCGCACGGCGTCTTCGCAGGAAAACTCCACATCGTCGGTGTAGCTGCGCGCGAGGGTGACCGCACGCACCGCGGCTTCCAGCACCTGGTCCGGGGTCATGCGCAGCTTCTTTTCCATGTGGATCGGCGACGTGGCGATGAACGTGTGGATTCGCCCGGATGCCGCGGGAGCGATGGCCTCCCCGGCGCGCCGGATGTCGTTTTCCTGGGCACGCGCAAGGCCGCAGACCGTGCTGTCCCGGATCACGGACGCCACCGCCTTGACCGATTCGAAATCGCCCGGACTGGCCGCGGGAAACCCCGCCTCGATCACGTCCACGCGCAGCCGTTCCAACTGGCGGCCGATGCGGACTTTTTCTTCGCGGGTCATTGAGGCGCCGGGGCTCTGCTCCCCATCGCGCATGGTGGTGTCAAAAATGATCAGCTGCTTGCCCATGTTCAACTCCGTTTCGCGGAGGAAATCCGGTAAGAAACCGCAATTTTAGCGCACTCCCCCCATTAAGGCTCTCTTAAGCTTGGGGTGGTCAAATATCACCCTGATGCTGTCATCTCCCCCTGATGGCAGTGATCTCCCCCTTGAAGGGTGGCCTCCCCCGGCCACCCTCTTTTTTTGTCCGGCTTTCCGAACAGCCTGCCACCGCGGTGCCGAACAGGGGGAATTTTCCGAGGCCACCGCAAGGATTCCGCGCTAATATCTCCGCATGCGCACGTTACTGGTCGAAGACGATCCCTTGCTTGGGGACGGCATCCGGGCAGGCCTGAAACAGGCGGGCTACGCCGTGGATTGGGCGCGCGACGGACAGACGGCCAAACTGTCCCTGGAATCGGGAGATTATGCCCTGCTGATACTGGATCTCGGTTTGCCCAAACTCTCCGGCATGGACCTTCTGAAATGGCTGCGCGCAAAAGGCAGCAGTACGCCGGTGCTGGTGTTGACGGCGCGTGACACCGTGGCGGACCGGGTGGCAGGACTGGACGCCGGAGCGGACGATTACCTCATCAAGCCGTTCGACCTGGACGAACTCATCGCGCGCTTGCGCGCGTTGTCCCGCCGCAGTTCCGGGCAGGCCACGCCCCTGCTCCGGCACGGCACCATCGAACTCGATCCGGCCGCGCGCCAGGTGCGCAAGGACGGGCGCAACGTCACCCTGTCCGCCCGCGAATTTGCCCTGCTACAGGAGCTGCTGCTGCACGCCGGCCGCGTCCTTTCCAGGGAGCAGCTGGAAGAGCGCCTGTATGGCTGGGGCGAGGAAGTGGAAAGCAACTCGGTGGAAGTCCATGTGCATCACCTGAGGAAAAAACTGGGCAGCGCCCTCATCCGCACCCTGCGCGGCGTCGGCTACGTCATCGACAAATCATGAATTCCCTGCGACTGCGGCTCGTCCTGCTGTTGTCCCTGGCCGCCGGCCTCACGTTGAGCGCCGCCGTCTATTTCACGCACCGCGCGGCGCGCCAGGAACTCGACGCCCTGTTCGACGCCCAGCTGTCCGAAACGGCCAACGTCCTGCTGGGGACGGCACAGCGCGAAATAGCCGAACGGATCGAGCACGGCATCGAAGAATTGCCGGTGGCCACCGAATACGAGCAAACCCTCGTCTACCAGATCTGGAACAGCCGCGGCCTGGTCGTGCGCTCGGAAGCCGCCCCTCCCTCCCCGCTGGGAGAGCGGACGCCCGGGTTCACCCAGGCAACCGTGGGCCGCAAGCCCTGGCGCGTGCTCACCCGCTGGGATCCCACCGGCGAGTTCATGATCCAGATCGCCGAACCGATGGATGGCCGCGAACATCTGGCGCGCCTCATCGCCCTCAAAATGCTCATTCCCACGCTCACCATCATCCCCCTGCTGACCCTGCTGATTTGGCTTTCGGTGGGAACGGGGCTGCGCCCGCTGCGCCAGCTCAGGCGCGAAGTCGTCCAGCGCTCGGCCCGCCGCCTGGAACCCATGGCCATGAACGGGGTTCCGGTGGAAGTGATGCCGCTCGTGACGGCGCTGAACGATCTGTTTGGCAGGCTGCGCCATTCCATCGAGCTGGAAAAGCGCTTTACCGCCGATGCCGCCCACGAACTGCGCACGCCGCTGGCCGCGCTCAAAACCCAGGCCCAGGTGGCCCAGCGCGCCCAGGATGCGGAAGACCGCATAGCGGCGCTGAAACACGTGGTGGAAGGGGTGGATCGTGCCACCCACCTCATCGAGCAGTTGCTGACCCTGGCGCGCGTGGATCCGGAAGCGGCCAGCATGCACTATCCTGCGGTGTCCCTGCGCGCGCTTGCCGTGCAGGCGCTGTCGCATATGGCTCCGTTCGCGCACCAGAGCCGGATCGAGCTCGAACTGAAGGGGGAGGAAGACGTCCTGGTGAACGCCAACGAAGGGCACCTCGACATCCTGCTGCGCAACCTGCTGGACAATGCGGTGCGCTACACCCCTCCCGGCGGCCGTGTGAGCGTCGAAATCAGCCGAACGGCCCGGGAGGCCCTCCTGGTGGTCTGCGACAACGGGCCCGGCATTCCCGTGGCCGAGCGACAGCGCGCGCTCGAGCGCTTTTACCGTCTGCCGGGCAGTACGGCGGAAGGCAGCGGCCTTGGCCTGTCGATCGTCCAGCGCATCGCCGAACGCCATGGGGCCCAGGTTTTTCTGCTGCCCGGTGCAGACGGGCGGGGTCTGTGCGTGCGCATCGCGTTCCCGCTTCCCACCCCCTGAGCGGCCCGGGGGCGGAAACGCGTCTCCCGAAAGGCTGCTATCATTGATTTCGGACGTTTCGCCTGTCTTCACATCGCCGGATGGGGTCGCGCAGGCTGTGCGTAAACGGAATCCCGATGACCGTCGAACATTTCATGCCGCGTTCGCTCCCGCCTGCGCTCAAGGCGCTGGAAGAACTGGCACTGGATTTGCGCTGGAGCTGGAATGTCCAGTCCAAAGCCTTGTGGCGCAGCGTCGACGCCGACTTGTGGGAAGCCACCGGCAATCCCATGCTGATCCTCGGCACGGTATCCCGCGCGCGGCTGGAAGCCCTGTCTGAAGACCCGGAATTCCTCCGGCTGCTGGAGGGCGTGCGCACCTCCCGGGAAAGCTACCTTCAGGCCCCCACATGGTTTTCGGGGCAGACAGCCTCAGGCCAGGTGAACCGGGTCGCCTACTTCAGCATGGAGTTCTGCCTGTCCAAGGCCCTGCCCATCTATTCCGGCGGCCTGGGCGTCCTTGCAGGAGACCTCATCAAGACGGCGAGCGACATGGGCCTGCCCATGGTAGGAGTGGGCCTGCTCTACCAGCAGGGCTATTTCCGCCAGAGCCTCGACGCCCAGGGACGTCAGCTTGCATTCTTCCCGTTCAACGACCCCCTCTGGCTTCCCCTGTCCCCCGCCCTGACGGCCGATGGCGAATGGCTGCGGATCGCGCTGGACCTGCCCGGAAGAAGCATGAGGTTGCGGGTCTGGCAGGCCGAGGTCGGCCGCGTGAGTCTGTACCTGCTGGACAGCAACGACCCCTGGAACGATCCCCGCGACCGGGGCATCACGGCCGAACTGTACGGCGGCGGGCCGGAACAGCGCATCCAGCAGGAACTGGTGCTGGGGCTGGGAGGATGGCGCCTGCTTCAGGCGCTGGGGCTCGAATGCGACGTCTGCCATCTGAACGAAGGGCATGCGGCCTTCGCGGTGCTGGAACGGGCGCGCACCTACCGGGAAGCCCAGGGGGTAGATTTTTCCACGGCCCTGTGCTGCACCCGCGTGGGCAATGTTTTTACCACGCATACGCCGGTTCCCGACGGCTTCGACAAGTTCGAACCGGCCCTGATGCAACAGTATCTGGCAGACTACGCCGCCCAACTGGGGCTCGAATTCCAGGAATTCATGGCGCTCGGACGGGCCCGGGCGGAAGACGACAGCGAGCCGTTCAACATGGCCTGGCTCGCCATGCGCGGCAGCGGGGCCGTGAACGGCGTCAGCAGGCTCCATGAGGAAGTGAGCCGCCAGATTTTCGCGCCGCTCTACCCCAGGATACCGCTCAGCGAAATCCCGATCGGCCATGTCACCAACGGCGTCCATGTCCCCACCTGGAATTCGCGCGCCGCCGACCAGCTGTGGCAGGAAGCCTGCGGCGAGGACCGCTGGCGCGGCGACCTGGGCACCCTGGAAAACGATTTCCGACGCCTGCCCGACGAATCGCTCTGGGCATTGCGCTCCACGGCCCGCGCCCGCCTGGTTTCATGGCTGCGGCAGCGCCACCAGCACCAGATCCTGGCTCGCGGAGCGTCCCGCAGGCTGTGGGAAAAGCAGGCCGACATCCTGGACCCGGACGTTCTCACCCTCGGATTCGCCCGGCGCTTCGTCGCCTACAAGCGTCCCAACCTCCTGCTGGAAGACCCCGCACGGCTCGAACGCCTGCTCACGGACCCGCACCGTCCCATACAGCTCGTCATCGCCGGAAAAGCCCATCCGCAGGACCTGCAAGGGCAACAGATGATCCAGGAATGGCTCGCATTCCTGAACCGCCCCCCCATTCGCACGCGCGCCATTTTTGTCGAAGATTACGACATGGGCGTGGCCTCCGAACTGGTGCATGGCGTCGACCTCTGGCTCAACACCCCGTTGCGTCCATGGGAGGCGAGCGGAACCAGCGGCATGAAGGTCCTGGCCAACGGCGGTTTGAACTTTTCCGAGCTGGACGGCTGGTGGGCCGAAGCCTACTGCGAGGAAGTCGGCTGGAAGCTCGGGGCGGGCGATGCGCATCCGGGCAGCCCCGAATGGACTCGCACCGACGCGCAAGAACTCTTCGCCGTCCTGGAGAACGACATCATTCCCGATTTCTACCTGCGCGACGAACGCGGCATGCCGCGGGCGTGGCTTTCCCGCATGCGGGAAAGCATGGCCCGCCTGACCGTCACCTTCTCCAGCAATCGCATGCTGCGGCAATACGCCGAACGGTTCTATTTTCCGGCCGGCGCCGCCTACCGGGAACGAATGGCGGCAGCGTCGTCCCATGGTGCGGAGGTCCGGCAATGGCTTGAACGGATGCGACGCCAGTGGAACCAGGTGCGCATCGGATTCGTGCAACGGGAAACGCGCGACGGCATGCATGACATTTCCGCCCAGGTGTACCTGGACGGCCTCTCGCCCGAAGAAGTGGTCCTGGAACTTTTTGCCGACCCGGTGCGGCCGGGAGAACAGCCGGAACATGTTCCGATGGCCCTCGGCAGCCCGCTCCTGGGAACGCAGGGAGCCTATCTCTACCGGGCCACTTTCCCGGCGCAGCGCCCCTCGACCGACTATACGGCCCTTCTGCGCCCCCAACATTCCGCCGTGCGCTTCCCCCTGGAGCTGCCCCTGGTTTGCTGGGAACGGTAACCGCATTCCCACTCAGGACGACACCATGACCGACACCCCGCCTTCCCTGCAGACAGTGGACCCTGCGCTGCTGCGGGACATGAACGATTACTGGCATGCGGCCCTTTATCTGTGCGCCGGCATGATTTACCTGAAGGACAACCCGCTGCTCAAGCGGCCCCTGCGGGAAGAACACGTCAAAAAGCGACTGCTCGGCCATTGGGGGTCGGACCCGGGCCAAACGTTTGCCTGGGTACATCTCAACCGCCTGATCCGTGCCCACGACCTCGACGTCCTGTTCGTGTCGGGTCCCGGCCATGGAGCCCCTGCCATGCTGGCCCAGGCCTACCTGGAAGGGACTTATGCCGAAACCTACCCTGAAATCACGCCTGACGAGGCCGGGCTGCAACGCTTCTTTCAGCAGTTTTCCTTTCCCGGGGGGATCGGCAGCCATTGCACTCCCGAGACGCCCGGATCTTTGCACGAAGGCGGCGAACTGGGATACAGCCTGTCGCACGCGTTCGGAGCCGCCTTCGACCATCCGGAGCTGGTCGTGGCCTGCATGGTGGGAGACGGCGAAGCAGAAACCGGGCCGCTTGCCACAGCCTGGCATTCCAACAAATTCCTCAACCCGGCGCGGGACGGCGCCGTGTTGCCGATCCTGCACCTCAACGGCTATAAAATCGCCAACCCGACCCTGCTCGCCCGCATCGACGACAGCGCCCTCCAGTCCCTGTTCGAAGGGTACGGCTACCGTCCTTACGTGGTGGCCGGCGACGATCCCGATGTCCTTCACCCGCTCATGGCGGCCACCCTGGACCGGGTGTTCGCCGACATCGCAGCCATCCAGCGCCGCGCCCGCATCGAAGGGATCACGGAATTGCCGCGCTGGCCCATGATCATCCTCAAGACGCCCAAGGGGTGGACGGGGCCGCGCCAGGTGGACGGACACCAGGTGGAAGGAACATGGCGCGCCCACCAGATCCCGGTGACCGCCCACGACGGACCGCAACACCTTGCGTTGCTGGAAACGTGGCTGCGCAGCTACGACCCCGCACGGCTGTTCGACGCGGAAGGCCAGCTGCAGCCGCACCTGCGCCACCTGTCCCCCAAAGGCTCGCGCCGCATGAGCGCCAACCCCGTGGCAAACGGGGGCCGCCTGCTGGGCCCGCTGCGTTTGCCGGACCTCGACGGGGTTGCGGTCGACGTCTCGCAGCCGGGCAGCACCTATCAGGAAAACACACGCCCGCTCGGCCGTTACCTGGCAAGCGTGCTGGAATCCAACCCGGGCAATTTCCGCTTTTTCTGCCCGGACGAAACAGCTTCCAATCGCCTGGACGACATCTACCGGGTCACCGGCAAGGCCTGGATGGCGCACACCCTGCCCGAGGACGCCGACGGCGGGCATCTTTCCCCCCATGGCCGCGTCATGGAAATGCTGTCCGAACATACGCTGGAAGGATGGCTTGAAGGCTATCTGCTGTCCGGACGCCACGGACTGCTGGCCTCCTATGAAGCGTTCATCCACGTGATCGGCTCCATGTTCAACCAGCACGCCAAATGGCTGGAAAAATCCCTGGCCGTGCCCTGGCGCGTCCCCATCGCGTCCCTCAACCTGCTCGTCACCTCCACGGTCTGGCGCCAGGACCACAACGGCTTCTCCCACCAGGATCCCGGATTCCTCGACCTCGTCACCAACAAAAGCGCTCAGGTGGTGCGCATCTACCTGCCCCCGGACGCCAACTGCCTGCTCGTCACCGCCGACCATTGCCTGCGCACCCGCAACCGCATCCAGGTGATCGTTTCCGACAAGCAAACCCACCTGCAGTATCTTTCCCTTGAGCAGGCCCGCGCCCATTGTGCCGCCGGCATCGGTATCTGGCCTTGGGCCTGCAGCGACGGCGGGGAAGACCCCGACGTGGTGATGGCCTCGGCCGGAGATGTCCCCACCATGGAGGCGCTGGCGGCTACCGCCCTGCTGCGCAAGTACTTTCCCTCGCTGCGCGTGCGGTTCATCAACGTGGTGGACCTGTTCAAGCTGCAGCCTGCCGAGGAACACCCCCACGGCCTCGCAAAGGACGCATTCGACCGCCTGTTCACGCGCGACCGGCCGATCATTTTCAACTTTCACGGATATCCCTGGCTGATCCACAAGCTCGCCTACCGCCACACCAATGCCGCCAACCTCCATGTGCGGGGCTACAAGGAACACGGCAACGTGAACACCCCCATGGATCTGGCCATCCAGAACCAGATCGACCGCTTCAGCCTGGTGATCGACGTGATCGACCGGGTTCCCGGCCTGGGCAAAAGCGCCTGGACCGTGCGGGAGGAAATGAAGCGTCGCATGGCCGACTGCATCGCCCACGCCCACAAGGAAGGCGATGACAGGCCTGAGGTTTCGGAGTGGCGCTGGCCTGCGGCCTGAAGCGTTTCAGGAGGGGGGAAGGCGCCCGGCACGCACGAACAGGGGCCAGGACACCCGGCGCGAGGTGTCGGGGTCGCCCCAGGCACCGCGCAGCGCCCGACCGAAGGCCTGGAACGGCGCCGGTCCCTTTTCCCGTTCCAGGGCCTGCACCGCCGACCAGGTGCCGATGTATCCCATCAACGCCGCAAGGTCCCAGGCCGCATTCATCTGCAGCGAAGGGACGGGCACCGGCGTGAAGGGAAAATCCAGCAGGCGGTAGCCCGTTTCCACCTGCCGGCGTTCTGCGGGCCAGAACGGCTCCAGGATGCCGTCATAAAACGCGTGCACCAGCGCCTGCACGCCCTCGACTTCCATCGTTCCATACCCGATCAGCGCCAGCACCGAGCCGGGCTTGCCCACGCGCCGCACTTCCTCGTAAAAGCGGTCCAGATCGAACCAGTGGACGGCCTGAGCCACCGAAATCAGGTCGGTGCTGTGCGCGGCCAGCCCGCTCTCCTCGGCCGGAGCGCAACGGTATTCAACGCGCGGATAGGGCCGGGCTTCGGCAATCTGGCGGGCGCTGGCGTCAGTGGCCACGACCTGTTCAAAGAATTCTGCCAGCAACTCCGACAGCTGCCCTGAGCCGCACCCGCAGTCCCAAGCCCGACTACAAACCGGAGAAATCTGCGCAAGAAACAAGGCAAGCTCCCTGGGATAGCGGGGCCGATAGGCCGCATAAGCGGCTGCCGGCCCTGAAAAATGGTCTTTGAAAGCGGTTGGGTTCATTAAGCCATTTTCATTTCAAGAAACACTCACTTAAGTCTTACGTGTAACTACTTATAAGGATTTCGCCGTATATCTTTTTCGTTTTTCTTCTAATAACTTGTAACGAAAAATTGCATGCCTTTAACGTTGTTTTCACTCAGGAGGAGGCCATCATGGCACTCGCCAATCAATCCCTCAATGATCGTGTCGTCCTGATGCTGACCAGCGGCATGTTCGATGCCACCCCGGGGCAGTCGATCCTGTCCGATTTCAGCGCCATGCTGGCCAACGGCACCAGCTGGTCGTCCGTGGCGAACCAGTTGGCCAATACTACCCAGTTCAAAAGCCTTTATGCGGACACGCTAAGCAACGACGCCTTCGCAACGCAATGGCTGGGAACGATGATCCCCGGCTACAGTGCAAGCAATACCGCCGACAAAAGCGTGCACGACAGCATTGTTTCACAGCTGAACCAAGGGGTTTCCAGAGGCGATGTCATCCTGAACAGCCTGGTTGAGCTGAGCAAAATTCCAACAACCGACCCCACCTGGGGGGCGACCGCCCAGCAATGGATCAACCGTTCGGAAGCATCCAGCCACTATTCCATTGACCTGGCCCAAAGCACGTCGTCCTTCACCACCATGCAGCAGGCCATTGCAGGCATTGACGCCACTGCAGCCACCCTTTCCGCCGTCGAAAGCCGGATGGATCAGGTTACTTCCAGCGGCACGTTCGTACTTGCCGGAAAGGTGGGGGATGGGTATCTCAGCGGCGCCACGGTGTTCATCGACACGAACGGAGACGGCCTGTTAAGCCCTGGGGAACCCAGCACGACAACGGATGCCTCCGGCAACTTTACCCTGAACAATGCGGTGTACGGCAACCTGGTCGTTACCGGCGGAACGGATATCGGAACAAAGCTGCCATTCACCGGCACACTGAATGCGCCAAGCGGAGCCAGTGTCGTCAACCCCCTGACAACCCTCCAGGCTGGTCTCGTGGCACAAGGTTACAGCACGGCCGTTGCCCAGGCCAAACTGGCCACCGCCCTGAATATTGACACCTCCCAGGTCAATCTCAGCACCTACGACCCCTTTGCGTCCGCATTGAACACGGCAGCCACAACTTCGAACCTGGCCACTGCCGTCAGCACCCAGGCCACCATCGAGAAGCTGCAAAATCTGATTACCACCGGGGCCAGCGCCTTGGTCGGGGCGGCAGGCGGCACCAGCAATCTCTCTCAGGCGCAGGCCACGGCAGCCGTGCTGCAATCCATCGTCAATGCCATCGATAGCAGCAGCACCGGAACCGTCAACCTGAATGACCAGACATTCATCCAGAACGTGCTGACCGGAAGCGTCGCCACGGCAAACAATGCGAGCCTCACGGCCGCCGCAGCAAAAGTCGATTCCATCGCCCCCAACTTCTCGACCATTGTGTCGGACAGTGCTTCCAACATCGACACGCTGGTCAGCAAGGGGGGCGATGCCATCACCACCCTGACCCAGATCGCGCAGGTTTCCGCTTTTACGCAGGGAACGGCCGCAACCACCATTGAAAGCGTTGCCAATACCGGAAGCCTGAGCAGCGTCGTCAATACCCTGACCGGGACTGCTGCGGATCAGTCCATCACCAAAACCACGGTCGGCGCCATCGACCCGAGCAATGCAGATGCCGTGGCGGCTGCCGGATCTGTCAACGCTGCTGCCGCTGCCGCAAGTGGTGGCGGAGGCGGTGGATCTTCGGTACTCAGCAGCGTTACCGGAACAGAATCTTCTCTCTGGAACGGCACGACGGTCGTTTCCACCATCGGACTCGGGACCAATGTCACGATCACCGGCAATGCCAGCATCGCTGGCCTTTCTGCCATTGACGCCGCAATTGGCACGGGAACGCTGACTTACACTGCGATCTCCGACACGGCAGCCCATTTGGTTCCGGGCGGTACGGCTTCCCTGTACATTACGGATGGCATCACGGTGACCGTCAGCACGCCAGCCACCGTTGCGCAAGCCGGAGCCATTCGGACCGCCGATCCTACCGGCACACTGAGCCTGTCCCTGAGCGACAGCATCGCCAACCTCACCGGGCATACCACCGAGGCCGGCGCCACCAGCTACACCGTGCTCGATACCGCAACCAACATCCTGGGCGGCATCGCCGGCTTCGTGGTCACCGGCGCTTCCGCCGTCGACCTCTCCGCCAATGCCACCGGACTGTCCGTTGCCGATGCCACTTCCCTGGCTGCACTCACAGGCTTCAGCGCCAATGGCCACAGCCTGTCCCTGAGCGACAGCATCGCCAACCTCACCGGACATACCACCGAGGCCGGCGCCACCAGCTACACCGTGCTCGATACCGC
>JAKBBG010000101.1 GCA_021826025.1 Pseudomonadota bacterium
CTTCCTGGTCCGCGGGCTGCTGCTCCGCTTCCTCGCTTTCCCCGGTCACCCCCCTGAGGAGGGAATCGACTTCTTCCTGGGAGAGAAATTCGTCAGCCATGGGTCCGGCTCACTGGATAATGAATGAAGTGAACAAGACGTCCACCACACCGTCCCTGTTTTGGGACGCCGCATCGTCCGCACCGGCGGCCTGCCCCGCTGCGGCAGGCGCCGCCCCGCCGTCCGGAGCTTGCGCCGGCGCCCCGTTGCCTGCTGCATTGGCAGGCTGCACAGCCGCAGACTGTGCTGGGTTTGCCGCTTGCGCCGCATCCGCAGCAGGGGCTGCCGGCGCTACTGCAGCAGGCGCTGCCGGCCTGGGCTTTGGAACGGAGAATCCCAAAATGGAATTGACGGCCGCGATGATTTCAAAGGCCAGCTTTTTCTTGCCCTCCACGGTCAGGAGTTCCGATGCGTGCTTGCTCGACAGCAGCAGCAGCAGGTTGCTGCGGATTTCCGGCATGGCATTCTTGATCTTGTCGCCCAGATCCTGATTGTAAAACTTGAGCGAAAGCCCCACCTGCAACACCTGGTCTCCCTGCTCGCGTTGCAGATTCACGGTGAACGGATCCAGCGAAACGAAAATGGGTTGCGCCGACAAGTTCACCGACGCTTTTTGCTCAGCCCCTTCATGTTTCCCCCCCTTCATGAAATACCAGGCGGCTCCCCCGCCTGCCACCAGGGCAAGAAGCACGCCGACGACCAGAAAAACCAGCTTTTTTTTCGGTTTTGGCGCTGCGCTTTCCGTTGCTTTCTTGTCTTCTTTGGCCATTCCAGTTCCCTGTCAAGGTATATAGGTGCCTCAGGCAAAGGTGTCCACCAACCCCTGGGAAACCTGGATGGAACCGCTCCTCACGCCCGATGGCGTAGAGGATACCTCAATGGCGCCGCTCCCGGAGGATCCGGCGGAGCGTCGATTGCTTCCGGAAAACCCGCTCTGGGCACCGTTCCCGCTCTGGTCGCTCACGAACGCATTGCCCAGCATGATGCCGTTGTCCGCCAGCATGTCGCGCAACCGCGGCAACGCCTGGGCCACGGCATCCCGGACGGCGGCATGAGGCGACGTAAACAGGGCCGTGGCCTGGTCGCCGCTGATCTGCAGCACCACCTTCAGGGGCCCCAGGTCGGGAGGATTGAGATGGAGCTCCGCGCTATGGTCCGTTTGCGTGGTCATCCAGGTGATTTTCTGGCCGAATTCCTCTCCCCATCGGTTCCCGCCCACCGGCGTATTCACCGCCAGGAGTGTTTTCGCTTCTGCGGGAGGGATGTTGGCAGCCACCATCGGCTGGGCCGGCGCATGGATCTGGGCCTGGAGCGCGGTGGGGGTGTCCGGCAGCTTGGTTGCGCTGCCGCTCTGCCCAACCCCGTCTGCGGAAGCATCCGTCCCTTTGGCCATCGCCTGTTCGAACTTCGACGCGAAAGCCGCCTTCCCGTCTACCGTCGTTTGACCTTGATCGCCCGTGGTGGCTGGAAGAACGCCCGATGCCAGCGCGGCCTGCGAAAGGGTCTGCAGATCGGGAAGGCTTGCGGCGCCGTCACCTTGACCCTGCAAAACGTCGCCCTGCTGGGGAGGTGCCGGCGTGGAAGCCGTCTGGGCTGGCGGTGCCTGTCCGGGAACCGGGGTCATGGCCATCAGGGCCAGCATGCCGGACTGAGCGCCGGCAACCGGGTCGGGGGATACCGGCGCCGCTTTGTCATCCGCTTTTGCCGGTTCGAGGGATTTCAGGAGCATGCCTGACGCCTGCGGCACCACCGCAGGTTGGGCCGGCCGGTTTTCGGCCCCCGCCATTTGGCGTGCCAGCACCGCCTCGAAGGGTTGTCCGGACGGACTGCCCTGCTGGCCGCCATCCGGTGGAACGGCGCTGGCCGCCGCATTGCCACTGCCGCCGGAGGCTGGCTGCGGCGAGACGGGGGCTGCGCTGGGTGTGATCGGCAAAGGTCGCATGGCAATCGCTCCTGGGTTCGGGTTTATTCGTCGGGCTGGGAATTTCTGGCGGCAAATTGCCCGGCCTGTTCATCCTGCACTTTCTGTTCCGACTTCCGAGCCTGCTGGCGCACGGTTTCCGCATGGCGTTCGGCCAGGGTGTCGAACGATTTCATGCTGCGCTGCGCCTGGTTCAACGCTTCGCGACCGGCCTGAACCGAGCGCATGGCCTGTTCGATGACGCTGCGCTGCTGCGCTACTGCCTCGTCCAGGCGATTGAGGAAATTCTGAAAATTTCCGATGCCGACCGTGTCCATGCCGTTCCGGCTCGCTACCAGGAATTTTTCCTGGTAATCCTTGCGGAATTGCAGCAAGGTTTCGAGCTTTCTTTGCTCGGCCAGTTGCCGCTGGTTCAGCTCCCCCAGCTTGCGCGTGGCCGATTCGTTCTTGTGATGGGAGAGATCCACGAGAGGCTGCAATGTAAAAGGCTTGGTCATGTCTGGCAGAATTTCATCCCTGGTTGTTCAGGAAAAGTTCGGAAAACGCCGCCATGCCTGACGCGTGCGTTGCCTGCTCGTCCATCCGTTGCGTAAGGAATTTTTCCATGCCGGGAAAGCGGATGATGCCTTCGTCCAGCAGCGGATCGCTTCCGCCCACATAGGCCCCGACGCTGATCAGGTCCCGGTTGCGCTGATAGTGGGCATAAAGCTGCTTGAACC
>JAKBBG010000102.1 GCA_021826025.1 Pseudomonadota bacterium
CGGACTGCGGCCGGATCCGTTCTACCTGGGCATCGGGTACGTGGCCATCGGGCTCTCGCTTTCCCTCTTTGCGGTGCGCGAAACCCGACACCATGTCACCCACGAAATCAAAGTGCACCATGAAGCCGGAAGCGGAGTCACCCTGTCCCAAGGGGAGATTTTCCGCCGAACCTCCCTGTCGGACCCGAACCTTTCCAGCGTGAGCCAGGTGGGATTGGTCAACAATCTCAACGATGGCATGGCCTGGGGATTGTTTCCCCTGCTGTTTGCGGCAAAAGGGATGACGCTGACGCAAATCGGCCTGCTCACGGCCGCCTATCCGGCAGTCTGGGGGTTTTCCCAGGTATTTACCGGCGCCGCTTCCGACAGGCTCGGGCGCAAGGGGCTGATCGTGGGGGGCATGTGGCTGCAGGCGGGCGGCATCGGCGTGACGGCGGTATCCGGCACCTTTGCGGCATTCATGTCAGGCGCAGTGCTTCTGGGATTCGGAACGGCCATGGTGTATCCCACCTTGCTCGCGGCCATCGGGGACGTCGCCCATCCTGCCTGGCGCGCTTCTGCGGTCGGCGTCTACCGATTGTGGCGCGATCTGGGCTACGCCGCGGGGGCGCTGCTGGCGGGAATCACCGCAGAAGTGTTCGGTGCGGCGACAGCGGTATGGACCGTCGCTGCCCTGACTTTTCTTTCAGGCCTCTCGGCGGCGTACCGCATGGGGGAAACCAGGGCAAAGTGATCCCGCATTCCCCCTCCCGGCAGGGGGGCGCTATGGGGCCTTGAACCTTCCGACCAGGGTCTCGGTTGCGTGCTCCCTGAGGCGCGTGGGGCTTAGCTCTCCGGCCGCTTCAAGGGCGGGGTAGGCGGCGGCGCAGATGTGCGAATGGATTCGCTTCAGGTCGCGCAGGACGTCCAGGTGCAGGGAACTGGTATCCATGCTTTCCAGTCGGCCTTCCCTTAGCCTCGAAAAGTGGTTCTCCGAAGCGGCCATTTCAAGCTGCCTGATCCTGCTTTTTTCAGTCAGGAGCTGGCGCGCCAGCTTGACGTCGCCTGAGACGAACACACTCAGGGCGAGCTTGAGGTTGTCGGTCACAATCCGGTGAAACTCTTCAAGCTCGCGGGCGCCTTCGGTGGAGAAACGCGACTGGCGCTTGATTTTCTTGTTGGCCAGCTCCATCAGGTTCTTGTCGATGATGTCGCCGATATGTTCCAGGTTGATGGAAAGGGCCATGATTTCCATGGTGCGCCGCCCTTCGGCGTCATCCAGGCTGTCGCGCGTCAACTTCACGATGTACAGCTTGATCGCTTCGTGCAGGCTGTCCACGGCATTGTCGAGCTTCGATACGTCATTCACGACAGTGCGATCGTTCTCGAGCAGGGCCACCATGGATTGGCGCAGCATCGATTCCACGATGTCTCCCATGCGCAACGTTTCCCGTGCGGCGCAGGCAAGCGCCATGGAAGGGATCTGCAGCACGCTTTCATCCAGGTACAGGGGCGTGCCCAGGCTGTTTTGCGGCTTGCGTTCGGGGAACATCCGCTGCAAGGCCCTGGCCATGGCATTGACGGGGAAAATGAAGGCAAGTGCGAGCAGCAGGTTGAACAGCACATGGAAGTCGGCAATCATCCGAACCGGATTGGGGTCGACGGATTGCAGCCAGGCGCTGGCCTGGTCCACGAAGGGGAGGAACACCAGGCAGCCTGCCAGCCGGTTCAGCAAGTTCCCCACGGGTAGCCGCCACTGGGCCGGGTTCTGTCGCGACATCCCTTCCCACAGCGGGTTCAGGGCGCTGCCCAGATTGGCTCCCATGACCAGAGCCAGGGCGGCCTCGGGCGTAATGAAATGGGAATAGCCCAGGGACATGACCAGCAGCACCGTTGCCACGCTGGAGTGGGCGGCCCAGGACAGCAGCGCCCCTGTCAGCAGGTTCAACAGCGGTTCGCTCGTCATGGCGCCCAGCACGTTCAGCACCATCGGGGCGTTTTCGGCGGGGGCCAGGCTGTCCAGAAGCATGTGCAGCGACAGCAGCATCAACCCAAGCCCGATAGACACCCGGCCCAGGTCGCGCGTGACCGTTTTCGCCCCTCGCCTGAATGCGATGACGCCCAGGAACAGCAGAAGGGGGGCAGCCAGGGACGTATTGAAGGACAGCAGCTGGACGATGAGCGCGGTTCCCACATTGGCCCCGAGCATGACCGCCAGCGCAGGCCCCAGATCCACCCACCCCGATGCGGAAAAGGAAGACAGCAGGAGGGCTGTGGCGGTGCTGCTTTGCAACAGGACAGTGACCCCGATTCCTGCAACGAAGGACTGAACGCGGTTCTTGAGCACGCTGGCCAGCAGTTTTTTGATTCTGGCGCCGTAGGCGCGCATGATGCCGCTGTGGACCATGTGCAGGCCCCACAGCAGCAGCGACACACCTCCGACGAGATCAAGCAGAACGGTGTTCCCCATGGTCACCTCCAATGGCCAATCCCGAGCCGGGCAGGCCGTCACGCAGAGCGATCGATTCCAAATATGGGGATGGCGGACTGGGCGGGCAGGTCTTCCGGTTCCGCGTCCAGTGGGTCCATCCGCGTTTCAGCGGATGGCGGGCTGTGGTGATTCCTTGCCGAAAATCCGCTGACTACACGACGAAATAACGAGGGCAAACGTCCACAGAAAACTCC
>JAKBBG010000045.1 GCA_021826025.1 Pseudomonadota bacterium
GTAGCGTTTGAGCATTTCGGCCACATCAGCAGGGACAGCGTGCGCGTACTCGGGATGTTGCAGAAGGTTGTGCGCGATCCCCAAGGCAAAAACTCCTTCGGCGCCAGGCCTGATCGGGTACCAGCGGTCCGCATTGCCTCCAGTGAGCGTCATACGAGGTTCAATCTGGATCAGCGTGCCGCGTGGCGCCTTACGGAATTTTGCGTACAGGCTGGCCATGTGCACCGGCGATTGCCCTGCGCCAAGAAAGTCATTGCCAAAGGAAAGGATCAGCCGGGCTTTGTCGATGTGCAGGAGAGGCTGCTCGACCCCGTATATCGCCTTGTTGGCTGCGTGACTGACTGACGACGACACTGCCTCGTAGACGACATGTTCATCCGAGCCGAAGCTTTCAAGAAAGCTTTGCAGCAAGACCCGCTGGTGCCCGCTGATTTCGCCCGTAAGGAAGGCGATATCGCTCCCGTGGAGACCGCTGGCGGGACCTAACCTGGCAGACAGGGCCGCCATCGCCTTTTCCCAGGACACGGGAACGAGGGCATCCCCTTCACGCATCATGGGTTTCGACAGGCGGTCGGGATTGTAGTGCACCTGCACGCCGGCCTGTCCCAAACCACAAATTTTCCCGGCGCTGATGGCGGACAACGGATTGCCTTCGAGCTTGAGGATCCTGCCCTCGCGCACGCGTCCCATGATGCCGCAACCCGATCCGCACTGGGTGCAGGTGGAGGCGTAGTACACCCCGATGCCCGGAACCACGAAGTCCTGGGGTTGTACATAGGACATCACCAGCTCTGACCCGGACTCGATCGCTGTATTGCCGCATCCTGCCAATGTCGCCGCGGCACCGCCAATGCCAAGAATGCGCAAGAAGTCGCGACGATCAACACTTATACCGTTCATTGGTACCTCCTTGGGATCCCGGTTCCGCTACTTATGGCACTGCCAGCAATCGCTGGGGCCGTGGCTCGTTTTGGTGGAATTGACGCTTTCCAGATGGTCTTTCTGGTGGCAGCTTATGCACCAGCCCATGGATATCGCCTTCACGCGCCGGGCAGTCGTCATGGACGCAATGTCCCCGTGGCAATAGCCGCAAACTTCTCTTACCGGACGCTGTTCCTGGAAATAGAATCGCTGAATATGTCGCTCATGGTTGAAGCGGACAAAGTCAGGCAGGTCATGCACCTTTTTCCAGGGTATGGCCTGCTTTTTCTCCCAGTATTCGAAGAGCTTTTTTATGCGTGGCCGATTTTTCACTTCTTCAATCAAGTTGTGGCACCCCATGCACTTGTCCAGACGTGGAATGCCGGAAACATTGCTGCGGCGGGCATAGGTATGGCAGTACATACAATTGATCTTCATCTGGCCGGCATGAATGTTGTGCGGAAATTCGAAGGGTTGCTCAACAACCGGACCCAACGCATTGAAACCGTCCTCCGTTTGCGAGCCGATGGCTCCGCCCTGTACAAACGGCTCAGCCAAACTCGTCCCGCACAAAGCCCAGAGCATCAGCCAGACTAAAGTGTTTTTCATGCGAACTTTCATCCCTTATACCTGTCCATTAAGTAAGTCGAGCTGAAGTGGCCCACCCCAACCGCCTTCAATAACGCAATAACAAGCCGCCGCTGTGGAATGCACATGGCGCTAAGGTCAATACCTTCCCCCGGCCAGGGCGTGAGTCCAATAGAACACACACGACCTATCCGGAAAACGGAAAGATTGGAAATCGTTCAGGCTATGCCTATTGTGTGGCGAAATCGGTCTCCCCGGAATCAGGGGAATATCCCGCCCAAGCCAACAATAGTCATACGCCCAACGAACAAAGGGTGCCCGCCGGGCACCCTTTGTACTTAATTTTTTATAATCGGGAGTTAGGTCCCAGGCTTATGAACGAAGCCGTTGCAATAGCATGTGGGGCAAATCTCATCATCCCCGGGATACAGCTTGCAACCATGGACATGCCCCGGATCTTTGGGCTTGTCCTTGTTGGGAAGGAAGTTCATGCACTTGCTGCACTGCTTGTCCCCATTCGGCATGTTCTGGAACTTCAGCGCGGCACGAACTGCTGTGTTCTGATGTGCGAACGCACTTGTGTTGAAACCAACCATCGGCGCTGCTACCAAAGCAATACTGCCCATCTTCAGCAGCTGGCGGCGTGATTGTTTGACGTTGTCTTCCATAGTATTCCCCCTCCTCCAAGTTTCAACAATTTTCGTAAACGGTCTAGCCCGCTGTTTCTTATATATTCGGCAGGTGTGCTTTAACAGGCAAACTTTAAAAGCTCAGCCGGCCGACTGTGGACTCACGATACCATCATCATTTTGAGTCCGTCAAGTGGCAGACAGCTTATAAATTGCGGACGTGCCAAGACACGCACAAGGCGTGTTACTTCTTGCGCTCCCACCTCGGATGGTCTATGAGGATCATGAGCCATGCAAAACCCCAGATCCCAAGAATTTCCGCCCACACAATATTCATCTGAATCCTCCTAAAGTTATTTATGCAAGCAAACCAACTTCGGCACAACGCCGGACTCACAAACCAGGACCCCATCAGGCAGAGCAAAACAACCCTTCCAGGCGGCTGGCCCGTTGCCTACGGTACACCATAACACGCGCTTTTTACAAGCATACATTCAACTATAAATTTGTGTCCACGCTGACAGATTTCATTGCATTTGGAATATTGCAGCCCCTGAGAAGTCCATGATAGACTCCGTCACCATCACCGCCTGAGAAGGGGGGACGGGGGTTCGTTTGACTAGAGCGAAATAAAAAGTTGCTTTTTGCACGTCCAAGACACCGGGGCTTCAGATCCAAATTAAAGCCTTGGGGATTTCGAAAAATTTGTCCGGCACAACTTATTTTATCTACAAGCCATTCTGGGGGGGGGGTAAATGCGCAAGTCATTGATCAAGATTTCGACGGGGCTGGCACTGGCAACCATCGTGTTCAGCGGTTCCGTGCTCGCTGGTGAAGAGGCCGTCATGAATGGCGATATTGCCAACGGGAAAAAAATCTTTACGGAAGGCAAAGGGGCAGCAGTGGCCTGCATGACCTGCCACGGCCCCACCGGTTGGGGCATGGACGCCATGGGTGCGCCGCGTCTGGCCAATATCGGCTATCCCTACGTCGTCAAGCAACTGACTGATCTGGCTGAAGGAAGACGCACACCTTCCGGCGCGGGCGCGGTCATGCCGGTGTTCGCACAAGCCTTGACCCCGCAAGATCGGCGTGATGTCGCTGCTTACGTCAACTCCCTGCCGATCGATGGCCCCCCGGAACTCTCCGACCTTAATGAAATTAAGGCGAGTGGCCAACCTGTTGGCCAGCGTTACTTGGGTGAGGTTCTGGTCAAGTATGGCGTACTGGGCAAGGTTTCAGCCTGCCAATCCTGTCACGGCTACAACGGACGTGGGGCAGCCCCCATATTCCCGGTGATCGGTCAACAAAAATACACCTACCTGGTCAACCAGCTGCATAACTGGCGTGAGGCCAGCCGCACCAACGACCCCTACGGGATGATGCGCGCCATCGCCAAAAACCTGACCGACGACGACATCCTTAATGCGGCAGCATTCCTTGCTTTGGCCCCGCGCACGACAGCAGGCAACTCCCGCGTACCCGATACCACCCATTGAGTATTTCTTGCTTCACAGCTCTCATCACGCAAGTTGAGCCAAAAACCCCCGCGCGACTGCCTATCGCGCGGGGTTTTTGTAGGACCTGCATCGCAGGAGGCCGTACTTTATGAAATTCAGCCAGCTAAAGCTTGGCGAAAAGATTTTGATTGCTGTATCAGCATTGATTTTTGTATTTGCCATCCTCAGTTTTGTGATGCTTGAAGTGTATCGCTCGCATCTCAACCATCCCATGTATCAGAACAACACCAGTTTTGTCTTTACCGACGAAGGTAAGAAAGGTTCGGTGCTGTTTCGTACGGACGGCTGTCCCGATTGCCACCGGGCTGTCCGCAATGGCACCAATCAGGGGGTCGACCTCGACGGCATCGGATCCAAGCGAAGCCTGGATTACCTTTTGCAGTTTCTCAAGAAACCGGAAGCCACTTACGAAACCAAAACCATGGACCATGGTCTGAACAAAGGCGCAGCATATGTGGCCGGGCTTCCGGACGCAGATTTACACGCTCTGGCAATCTTCCTTTCTGAGTTGAAGGCCACCCAGGGTTCTCCGGACGCGCGCTTGCCGATGCCCGAACGCTCAGGCTTCGTCGATGAGATGGTGAAAATATGGGCCCCGTCCACCTGGAAGCATCAATATCACGACCTGCGTGAGGATGCTTCACCGCCCAACAATCCGAGGCAATAAGTCATGGCTTCGCAGAATTCTTCGCACCCCGGCATTGCAGCCCCGGAATATACTACCTATACACTTCTTTTCGTATACGCCTGCATTACCTACGCGATCATCGGATTCTCATGGGGGGCACTTATGGGAGGCATTCCCGCGTTCCGCATGTTTGTCGACACAGCCCCCCATGGCCGGCTGATCCTGTTGGCACACGGACACATCAATCTGCTCGGCTGGGTTGAAATGGCCATTTTCGGTTCCATTTATTATTTCATCCCGCGGCTCGTCAACCGTCCGATCTACAGCATGTCTCTGGTCAAGATCCATTTTTGGATGCACAATGTCGGCTTGATGGGCATGGTGATCTTGTTCTCGATCGCAGGATTCATCGGCGGCTATGATCCGGGACCTGAAATTGAAGCCACCGTGACCCATCTGATGGCTGGCGTTGGGCTATTTGGCACTTTGGTTCTCCTGGCCAATATCATCTGGGGCTACAACATCTTCATGACAGGTAAAGGTGGGGCCGAATCACCGTGAATTCCCTGTTGCAGCGTGCTTTTCTTGTCAGTGTGGCAGTCGTTCTGCTGTCCGGGTGCGACCGCCCGAACTCCGGGCTCAGGCTCGGGGAAGCTGCGCCTCTTTTGGCTACAAAAACGTTGGCGGACGTAGGGGGGGACATGTCCCGTATCACCACCTACCGCGAACCGGATGAGCGGATGTATCAATACTCCTTGGACAAGGCGCTTAAAACCGGGAAGCCAATCCTCCTTGAATTTGCCACGCCAGGGCATTGCTCGGTTTGCGACCGTCAACTGCAGATCACCAAAGCGATGCTGGACAAATATCAATCCCAAGTCCTATTTTTGCACATGGATCAGTACGAGAACCCTGAGGCTTTCAAGGCATACCGTGTGTTTGGAGACCCCTGGACTTTTGTTATAGACAGTAAGGGTCTTGTTCGCTTTCAGCAACCCGGGTCGATGCTCTACGGAGAAATGGACCGGGCCATACAAAGCGTGTTGCCGCACGAAACGCACGCAAGCAACTAAACCCGTTTCATCTGTACCAGATAGATATGGCGCAAGGAACCCGATTTTCTCTAAAGAAGGACCGCAATGGGATGGTATGGGATTTGCTGCTGTATATACCCACGGTAACCGCCCTGATCGCAATCGCCTCCAATGCGTGGTATGGGGGAAACCCCTACCTGGCTTATGTGACGTTCTTTTTGGCCAGCTTCTTTCTGATTGCCGGAGCCAACCGGATCCTCAAGACCCGGCTCATGCTCTTGCCTACTTCGCCAGTGGCTATAGAAGCAGACCCCCATCGGGCAGTACTGCTCCTTCGCAACGGCCAACGAATCGAACTGCTGAAAAACATCAAATTATATAAAGAGTTTTCAGGCCGAACTTTTGGATTGTCCGGTTTGAACGACGCAGGACAGCGCTTGCAATTTGTTTTCCACAAAGGCCAGTTTGAGTTGGAACGCGACTACCAGGCCCTCCAGAATACCTTCAAACCGTCCTAAGGCCTGTTGTTCCGGCGGCGGCGGCGGAAAACATCCCAGCCCATGAAAAATATGGCGCCGGCGACTGCGGCACACAACCCACCCATGAGCAGATACTCGGTCTCTGGCCGGACTAGGCCACCGACTACCATATGCACCGTATATGCCGTCAGAAAAAGGGCACTCAGGATAACCAGTACGTAGATCAGGATTTCCTTGGCCGTGAAGTGCATGGTGGTGTCTTTATGTCAGTGGTCTGATTTCGGAGCGGCCACCGCCGGCACTTTGACCCGCAGTATGGCTCCACCCGGCTGCAATGACTCGGTTACGATGTCCGCACCCAGATAGGCCAGGTTTTGGACGAGACCCAAATTTTTGTTATCGTTGGGAACCAGAATCAGATGTGAAATGCCCTTCAGCAGTGCCAATTGGGCTTGCGGATCCTTTGCTGCGGGGGGCAAAGGCAAAGTGTCGCATCGACAGGCAATCATTGTGCGTGCAGGCCATTGGCTGGCCACCCGAATCTTTGGCATGGGAAGATTTTTCTCTTCCAGGGCCTTGCGCGTACCATTCAGATTGTCGGCAAAGGTCTTGATCAACTGGTCCTGTTCCGGCAGAACTGCATCACGCACCTGCATATACCACGCTTGATCTGCCCGCATATCAACCGTGGAAAGCAGAAACAGCAATATCCAGACCCAACCGCGTTGCGCCATGAAACCGCGTCCTGCCAGTGCGGATCTTGGCTTAAGCAGCCAGGGGAGCCCTCCGTAGAGCAGCAGCGCAAGGCCCAGGAAGCTCCAGGACGCATCGCAAAGAAAAGCTCCCAACAGCGTTCCAAGCAACAGGCTGCGCCCTGCAAAATCACGCCAAAGCAAGCGTCGCTGGTGAATACATACGGCCAACACCAGACTCAGCATGAAGGCTCCCACAATCCAGTCCCCCGCGGAAGGCGTGCCTTCTTCCAGAAGATTGGGGCCCCAAATCATCGCTGCTGCGCTGGTCACCGGATTCTGCCAGGGTCCCAGATCGTGCCATCCCAGGATTGCGATCAGGGTAACCAACGTCGTAATCGTGACACTGACAAGAAATACGCGCTGTTGCAGACGGTTCATGGGATTCGAGTACCATGACCATAACAGCGAAGCCGGATATGCGAGGCCCGCCGGATGCAAGCTTACGCTGAAGGCGCAAACGATCAATTGCATAAAAAACAGGCCTCCCAGTCTTCCGGGAGACTGCCGGTAAGCGTGGTCCAGCCAAGCGCCGGCTATAAACGCGCCCAACAATCCGACGCCAGGGGACAGCATGTCCAGTTGCTGCAAAGAAATGGGGGCAATCAGCAATAACCCGGTAGCCAGCAAGGCTTCTTCTTCTGTCCCTTCGCGCCTGCGCCAAAGGAAAAAACCCGCAGCCGTGGCTGCCAACAGCAGCACCTCGATCACTTTGGCCGGAAAAATCTGCCCTGGCCACAAAAAGCCCAACGGCAACCACAGCAGGGCCCGCAGATCAGGAGCACCGAAGGTCACCACCGAACTCGCGACCTGATCGCCAATCGACCAATCCAGCAGCAGCGCTTTGGCTCCCCCTTCATCCAGCATATAGGGTGATTGGCGCATCAGGAAAAGGGTGAGCGCAGCCCAGAGCAGGAGCGCCAGGTATCCGAAGTAGCGTTTGGGGACCGATGCCAGGTTCAGGACAGGCATAGGTCAGCGCAGCCCGGCTGTAAAATCGGCGAGCGCCTTGATTTCTTCGTTGCTCAGGCGATGGGCGACTGCCCGCATGATTCCCGATGGATCGTTTTTGCGCGTGCCATTCTTGAAATGCTGCAACTGGATTTCCGTATATTCCTGATATTGTCCGGACAATCGCGGATAGAGGGCGGGAATGCCGCTTCCGGTCGGACCATGGCATCCCGAGCATGCGGGGACCCCCCGATCCGCATCCCCTGCCCGCCAAAGCCTTTCACCCACCGCAACCAGCTTGGGACTGGTGGCCTGGGAATGTTTCGGGGGCTGGGCGGCATACCATGCCGCGACATTTCGGATGTCATCTTCCGACAGCATGGAGACAATGCCCGACATGATGGGATTGTTACGGGCTGGTGGTGCGCCATTGACCGATTTCATGTTGTTCAGCTGCTTGACGATGTAGTCCGGCAACTGGGCGGCCAAGTTGGGCTGCGTGGGAATCGGACTCACACCGTCGGCACCGTGGCAGGCAAAACACACGGAGGTGGCGATTACTTTGCCTTTCTGAGCGTCCCCCTGGAACGCCCAAGAGGATGTGGAAAATACCACCAAGAAAGCCAAAGCCACCGTTTTCTTCATGTTCATTCCTCGCAAAATGGCGCTCAGGAACAGGCCTGTCCAGCGACCGCAGTATTTTATCAGAAGTCTGCGGAGTTCAATCGGGCAAATGCCAAGGCCAGCCATTTCACTCCGGCATCCCTGAAATTGACCTGCACGCGGGCATCGCTTCCGCTCCCCTCGCATTTGAGCACCACCCCGGAACCGAATTTGGCATGAACGACCGACTGCCCGATGGCAAAGGGGGGGCGTGCGGAAGATGGCCCGGTTTGGCCACCGGCAGGAGGCCTGAACGGAACGGGCTCGGCGTCGAAACGCGGGGCCTTCTGGAATGCCGCACCGGAAAGCCAGCGACACAGCGCCGGGGGAACTTCGTCAAGAAAACGGGAGCGCAGGCCATAGCGTACCTGCCCATGCAACATACGACTTTCTGCACGCGTCAGATAGAGCCGTTGCCGGGCACGGGTCATCGCCACGTACATGAGCCGGCGCTCCTCCTCCAGTCCGTCTGCCTCAGAAAGGGCGTTTTCGTGAGGGAACAAGCCTTCTTCCAGGCCGCACACAAACACGACCTGAAACTCCAGCCCTTTGGCCGCATGGACGGTCATCAGTTGCAACGCATCGGCACCGGGAGCCGCTTCGTGGTCGCCAGCCTCAAGACTGGCATGGGACAGAAATGCCGCCAAGTCGCTGTCGTCGCTCTCATGCTCGAAAGTGGCGGCAGCGGCAACGAGCTCTTCCAGGTTTTCCACGCGGTCCGCCCCGTCGCGTTCCTGCTGGTAGTGGCGCAGGAGACCGCTTTCCTCCAGCACCGCGGTCATCAGCTCGTTCAGCGGCAATGCCGCGGCTGCGGCACGAAGACGCTCGATGCAGAGCAAAAATCCGTTCAGGCCCGTGCCCGCCTTGCCGCCGAGCGGCACCTGCCGCGCGGCCTGATGGAGGCTTGAGCCGGCAGATTCCGCCTGGCTCTGGAGAAGTTCCAGCGAACGGGCACCGATCCCGCGCGGCGGGAAATTGATCACACGCAAAAAAGCCCCGTCGTCTTCGGGGTTCGCAGCAAGACGCAGATAGGCCAGGGCATGTTTGACTTCCATGCGCTCGAAAAACCGCAGACCCCCGTATACCCGATAACCGATGCCTGCGCTGAAAAGTGCGTGTTCCAGCACCCGGGACTGGGCATTGGAACGGTACAGCAGGGCCATCTGGGACAGGGCAACGCCTTCCCCGCTCAAAGCCCTTACTTCTTCCACCACAAACCGGGCTTCTTCCCCATCGCTGCCAGCTTCGTAAACCCGGATCGGCTCGCCCGGCCCCGCGTCAGTCCACAGGTTTTTTCCCATCCGCCCCTGGTTGTGGCGAATCAGGGCATTGGCCGCGTCGAGAATGTTCCCGTAAGAACGGTAATTCTGTTCCAGCCGGATGATTTGGGTGATGCCGTAATCGCGCTCGAACTCGCGCATGTTGGCCACTTCGGCGCCGCGGAACGCATAGATCGACTGGTCATCGTCTCCGACGGCAAACACGGCGGTTCGGGGGCCGGCCAGAAGGCGCAGCCAGAGATACTGCAACCGGTTGGTGTCCTGAAATTCGTCCACCAGGACGAACGGAAAGCGCTCCCGATAGTGGTCCCGAATCAGTTCGTTCCCCTGCAACAGTTCCACTGAACGCAGCAACAATTCCGCAAAATCCACCACCCCTTCCTTCTGGCACTGGGCCTCATAGGCCACATACAAGTCCCGCATGGCTCTGCTATGCACGTCGAAAGGTTCGATGGCGGCCGGCCGTCTTCCCTCTTCCTTGTGGCTGTTGATGAATTGCTGCACCTGACGCGGCGCAAAGCGCTCCTCGTCGAAATTGAGCGCACGGATCACCCGCTTGACCGCCGACAACTGGTCCTGGACATCCAGAATCTGGAACAGCGGCGGCAGGCGGGCCTCGCGGGCGTGAGCGCGCAGAAGGCGATTGCACAACCCGTGAAATGTTCCGACCCACATGCCGCGCGTGTTGATCGGCAGCAAGGCCGTGAGGCGCGCAAGCATTTCGCGCGCTGCCTTGTTCGTGAACGTTACGGCCAGCAGGCCCTGCGGCCCAACTTGGCCATTCTGGATGAGCCAAGCCATGCGCGTGGTCAGAACCCGCGTCTTGCCGCTTCCGGCGCCGGCCAGAATCAGTGCCGACTGCCGGGGCAGGGTTACAGCCGCCCTCTGTTCGGCATTAAGGCCTTCCAGGAGATTTGAAGTCATGGCAGTACTCGATCAGGAAGCGGGAGATTATACGAGACCGGGAACAGGTTTGTTCCGGCAGCGAGGTATAATTCCGATTTTTCTCGAAAATTCTCATGGAAGACCAATATCACCCCCAGGAGATCGAGCCGCGGCTGCAGGCCGAGTGGGAATCCCGCCAGGCTTACCGGGCCCGGGAACAGGATGCGCGCCCCAAGTACTATTGCCTGTCGATGTTTCCTTACCCTTCCGGAAAGCTGCACATGGGGCACGTGCGCAACTACACCATCGGGGACGTGCTGGCGCGCAGCCACCGCATGAAGGGGTTCAACGTATTGCAACCGATGGGTTGGGACGCCTTCGGCCTGCCCGCCGAAAATGCCGCCCTTCAGCATAAGGTTCCGCCTGCGCAATGGACGTACCAAAACATCGACGCCATGAAGCGTCAACTCAAGTCCCTCGGGCTCGCCATCGATTGGGAGCGCGAAATCGCGACCTGCCGTCCTGAATATTACCGCTGGGAGCAGTGGCTCTTTACCCGCCTGTTCAGGCAAGGCCTGGTTTACCAGAAAACCGGGACGGTCAATTGGGATCCCGTGGACCAAACCGTCCTCGCCAACGAGCAGGTCATTGACGGAAGAGGCTGGCGTTCCGGTGCCGTCGTCGAAAAGCGGGAAATTCCCATGTACTACCTGCGCATCACCGCCTATGCGGAAGAGTTGCTGCAGGAGCTGGACCGGTTGCCGGGGTGGCCGGAACAGGTCAAGACCATGCAACGCAACTGGATCGGCCGTTCCGAAGGAACCCAGGTCCGTTTCCCGCTGGCAGGCCGGGACGGGGCACTGACGGTCTTCACCACGCGTGCCGATACCCTGTACGGGGCCACCTATGTGGCCATCGCTGCCGAACACCCCCTGGCCCTTCAGGCCGCCGAAGCCAACCCTTCCCTGAAACGGTTCATTCAGGAATGTCGCCAAGGCGGGGTGGCCGAAGCCGATCTCGCGGTTCAGGAAAAGAAGGGCATGGACACCGGCCTGAAGGTGATCCATCCGCTGACGGGTGCCGACCTTCCGATTTGGGTCGCCAATTACGTGCTGATGGCCTACGGGGAAGGAGCCGTAATGGCCGTTCCGGCTCATGACGAACGCGATTTCGAATTTGCCGCCCAATACGGTTTGCCGGTCAAGCCCGTCATCCGACCCGCGGAAAGTCCGCTGGATCCCCCCCTGAATCGGGCCTTCACCGAAGACGGCATCCTCTTCGACTCAGAAGACTTTTCGGGACGTACATCCGCCGAAGCCCGCCAGAAAATGGGCGTTGTGCTTCAGGCGCTCGACAGCGGCAGGCCCCAGGTCCAGTACCGCCTGAGGGATTGGGGCATTTCGCGGCAGCGTTACTGGGGGTGCCCCATTCCCATCATCCACTGCGATTCCTGCGGACAAGTGCCGGTCCCCGACAAAGACCTGCCCGTCGTCTTGCCCGAGCAGGTGGACTTCGAAGGCGTCGGCTCGCCGATCAAGAAGGATCCGGCGTTCTATGAAGTGGCCTGCCCCTCATGCGGTCGCCCCGCACGGCGCGAAACCGACACCATGGACACCTTTGTGGAATCGTCCTGGTATTTTGCGCGCTATGCCTGCCCAGACCTTGCCGGCGCCATGCTGGACGAACGCGCCGACTACTGGCTGCCGGTGGACCAGTACGTGGGCGGCATCGAACATGCCATCCTTCATCTGCTCTATGCCCGCTTCTTCAACAAGCTGATGCGTGATGCGGGCCTGATTCGCCACGATGAACCGTTCACGCACCTGCTCACCCAGGGCATGGTGCTCAAGGACGGCGCCAAGATGTCAAAATCCAAGGGCAACACCGTGGATCCGCAAGCGCTGATCGATCAGTACGGTGCAGATACAGCCCGCTTTTTCATCATCTTCACGAGCCCTCCGGACCAGTCCCTGGAATGGTCCGATGCCGGAGTACAAGGCTCCTACCGTTTCCTGCGCAGGGTCTGGGCTTTTGCCGCCGCCCACAAGGGCCGCCGCGGCACCGAAGCGGCGAAGGGAACCGCGATGCGAGAAGCACGGTACGAAATCCATGCGCTGCTCCGGCAGGCCAATTACGATCTTTCGAAGCACCAGTTCAATACCGTGGCTTCCGCTGCCATGAAACTGCTCAACATCCTGGAAAAGGCGGGGGAAACGGACGAAGGCCTTGCCGAGGAAGGCCTGTCGATCCTGCTGCGCCTGCTGGCGCCCATCACGCCCCATTTGTCCGAATCCCTGTGGCGCGAGATGGGCTATGGGGACAGCATTCTCGATGCCCCTTGGCCGGAACCCGACCCGGAAGCGCTTCAACGCAGCCGTGTCGAGCTGGTGCTGCAGGTCAACGGCAAGTTGCGAGGATCCATTTCCGTCAGTCCTGATTTGACCCGGGAAGCCCTGGAGGCCGAAGCTCTGGCGCATCCCAGCCTCGCGAAATACCTGGCAGGGCAGCCGGTCAAGAAAGTCGTGGTCGTTCCGGGCCGCCTGGTCAATGTGGTACTGTGACGCCATGCATTCGCGCCGTCGATTTCTTCTGGCCGGCAGCACGCTTCTGGTCAGCGGCTGCGGTTTTCAGTTGCGTGGCGCCCCCCACCTCGCTTTCCAGAAGGTCTACCTGAGCGGGGCCCTCGATCCCGGTCTTGATCGCGAAATCAGGACGACGCTGACCCGCGATGCGGGCGTGACCCTGGTATCGCGGCCGGAACAGGCCGACGTGGTGGTTTACGTGTCGCCCCTTGTCAAGGACAAGCAAATTCTCACGCTCAACGCCCAGGGCACAGTATCGCAGTTCACCCTGATATCCCGCCTCAAATTTCGCGCCACCGACGGTTCCGGCGAAGAGCTGTTGCCGCCTACCGACGTCAATATTTCGCGCCTCTTCAACTATAACGATGTGCAGATCCTGGCCAAGCAGTACGAAGAACAACTGATGTACCGCGACATGCAACACGATCTGGTACAGCAGATGCTGCGGCGCCTGGAAGTGCTGAAACCCAAGTCGGCCGCAACCCCGTAAACCGTGCGGATCCCGTCCGAAAAGCTTGAATCCCACCTGCGCCAGGGGCTTCAGCCACTGTATACGGTGCTGGGCGAAGAGCCCCTGCTGGCACTCGAATCCCTGGACCTCTTGCGCAGCGCTGCCCAGCAGCATGGATTCATGGCGCGCGATGTGCACACCGTCGAAGCAGGATTCGACTGGAGTCTGTTCAGTGGGGCCTGCCGCAGCACGTCGCTTTTCGCGGACAAGAAGTTGGTCGAACTTCGCCTGACTTCCGGGAAGCCTGGCGTTGAAGGGGGCCGTCTGCTGGAATCCCTGCCAGTCCTTGCAGGACCCGACACAATGCTGCTCGTCAGTCTGCCGGGCCTGGACTACAGAACGCAACAGGCCGCATGGTTCCAGACACTCGAATCCCGCGGCGTACTTGTTCATGCGGCCCCCGTTTCGCGAGACCATCTGCCGGACTGGATCGCCGGAAGGCTGTCGCGCCAGAACCAGGTGCTTTCCCGGGAAGGCCTGGCTTTCCTGTGTGAACGCGTGGAAGGCAACCTGCTCGCCGCC